>DATNPI010000266.1:0-15958 GCA_036703325.1 Coleofasciculaceae cyanobacterium | reverse complement strand
AGAATAACCAGGTGAGCGAAGTCATCTTAGCTGTGGTGTACATCGGTGCTGTTGGCTTAGTACTCGACAAGCTCATGATCTGGCTTGAATCGCGGATTTTGCCACAAGAACAGAAGTAGTGATTAGTCATTAGTCATTAGTAAAAATCCTAGCTAGTGACCACCAACTAATGACTAATGCACCAATGACCAATAACCAATGAGCAATGACTAAGGACTAAGAAGGAATGAGCGTCTTTGTTGCAGTTGACCAAATTGAAAAAGTTTTTAACCTATCTGGTGGTGGCAAGTACGTTGCTCTCAAAGGGATTGACTTACAGATTAAAAAAGGAGAATTTGTCTCTCTGATTGGTCACTCCGGTTGTGGCAAATCCACACTCTTAAATATGATTGCTGGTTTGGATTTGCCGACCGAGGGTGTAGTAAGTCTAGAAGGGCAGCGGATTAAGAAACCGGGTCCTGACCGGATGGTGGTATTCCAAAATTACTCCTTGCTGCCTTGGCGGACGGTACGAGAAAACATTGCTCTCGCCGTGAATGCCGTGATGAAAGATATGCCTGCGGGTGAGCGGAAAGGCATTGTGGAGCAGCACATTGATATGGTGGGGTTGCGCCCTCATGCCGACAAACAGCCAGGAATGTTGTCGGGTGGACAAAAACAACGGGTGGCGATCGCACGCGCACTTGCCCTTCGTCCAAAACTACTGCTACTGGATGAACCTTTCGGAGCATTGGATGCCTTGACGCGGGGTAATCTGCAAGAGCAACTGATGAAAATTTGCGAGGAAAATGAAGTTACGGCGGTCATGGTTACCCATGATGTAGACGAAGCCGTACTGTTATCCGATCGCATTGTCATGCTCACCAATGGGCCAGAATCGAAGATCGGTCAGATTCTGGATGTCGATATTCCTCGTCCCCGCAAGCGGATGGAAGTGGTAGAACATCCCAGCTACTACAGCTTGCGGAGTGAGATGATTTACTTCCTCAATCAGCAGAAGCGGATTAAGAAAATTCGGGCGAGAAAAACAGCCGTCGTTGCTCGTCATGGTCTAGAAAAAGTTAACCTCGAAATTGGCTTCGTCCCCTTGACCGCTTGTGCCCCCCTCGCTGTCGCCAAAGAAAAAGGCTTTTTCCAAAAACACGGCTTAGACGAAGTTAACCTCGTGCGCGAAACTAGCTGGCGCGGCATTATGGATGGCATCGTCGGAGGCTACTTAGACGCGGCTCAAATGCCATCGGGGATGCCCCTCTGGATAACTTTGGGAGGACATGAAAACCGACCGTTGCCCGTCGTCACCGCGATGACCATGACTCGCAACGGCAATGGCATCACCTTGGATAAACGCTTTTACGACCAAGGGGTACGCACCCTAGCAGATTTCAAGAAGATGCTGCTCGACTCCCCGGAACGCCAGCACCGGATGGGATTGGTGCATCCTTCCTCAATGCACAACCTACTGCTGCGTTACTGGTTAGCGAGTGGTGGCATCGACCCCGACCACGATTTGTCACTCCAGAGTATCCCTCCCGCCCAAATGGTCGTCGATTTGCAAGGGGGAACCATTGATGGGTTCTGTGTTGGGGAACCCTGGAACACGAGGGCAGCAATGCAAGGGATTGGCTTTACTGTCGCCACAGACTTAGAAATTTGGCCCGGACACCCAGGAAAAGTGCTTGGTGTTCGCGAAGACTGGGCAAACGCTTATCCCAATACCCACATTGCCTTAGTTAAAGCGTTGCTAGAGGCATCTCACTATTGTGCCAACCCAGCCAACGAACTAGAGGTGCGTCAGATTGTCGCCCAACGGGAGTATGTGAATACGGATATTGGTTACATCCACCTCGGAAACCCTGACGAAGCGTTCTGTAGTCTCGATCAACCCATGCGAGAGTTTGCCCATCACCTGTTCTTTGGGGATGGCGTCAATCGTCCCAGTCGGACTGAACACCTTTGGCACATGACTCAGTTGGCACGTTGGGGTCATACACCCTTCCCTCGGAACTGGGTGGAAATCATGGAACGAGTGTGTCGGGTAAGCGTGTTCAGCACCGCCGCACGAGAACTGGGTCTGTTGGATGTGAAATACACCAGTGGCGCGATCGCGATGTTTGATGGCACCACGTTCACTGCCGATGACCCGATTGGCTATCTCAACAGGTTGAAGATTAAACGCGATTTCAGCATTGCGGAAGTCGTTCTCGATTCACCTCGTCTTTCTGTAGCTGCTTAGATTATTGGTCACTGCAAATTTTGCACCCCCCTAACCCCCCTTAGCAAGAGGGGAACAGGAACCGGAAACTGGCTTCTCCCAGGACTAAAAGGTTTTTCCTTGTACTCCCTCCTTAAGGGAACAGGAACCGGAAACTGGCTTCCACCAAGACTAAAAGGTTTCTCCTTGTACTCCCCCCTTACTAAGGGGGGCTGGGGGGGTAAGCAAGGATGAGCAACGAGCTAGCAACAGACTAATCACTCAACTTACCGTCCACTTACCAACTACTTGCAACGAAAGCCATGATCGACCGTCCTCTTGCCTTTAGTGCTACCGAAACAACCCGACAATCAGTTGCAACCCTGAAAAAACGCGAGCCATTCTTGACGATTGAGAACGTTTCCAAGGTCTATCCAACCAAGAAGGGTCCGTACCCGGTACTCCAAGACGTTAACCTGACCGTACAAGAAGGCGAGTTTATCTGCGTTATCGGTCACTCTGGCTGCGGTAAATCAACCCTGCTGAACATGGTGTCGGGTTTTGCCTTTCCTAGCACCGGAGAAGTGCGCGTGCAAGGGAAGCCCATCACTAAACCAGGGCCAGACCGCATGGTTGTGTTCCAAAACTATGCGCTACTGCCTTGGCGGACAGCATTTGAAAATATCTACCTCGCGGTTCACGCCGTTCACCCCAACAAGCCGCAGGCAGAAAAAAGAGCGATCGTGCGGGAACATCTGGCGATGGTGGGGTTGTCGGACGCGGCTGATAAAAAGCCGCCGCAAATGTCCGGTGGGATGAGACAGCGGGTTTCCATTGCTAGGGCTTTGGCGGTTCGTCCCCAAGTCTTAATTTTGGATGAACCTTTCGGTGCATTGGATGCCATCACCAAGGAAGAGTTGCAGGAAGAACTGCTAAAAATCTGGAACGACCACCGCTGCACGGTTCTAATGATTACCCACGATATTGATGAGGCGCTGTTTTTAGCCGATCGCTTGGTGATGATGACCAATGGCCCGGCGGCGAATATCGGTGAGATTATGGACATTCCTTTCCCGCGTCCGCGCGATCGCGCCCTAATCATGGAAGACCCAGAATACTACAGACTGCGGAATCACGCCCTAGACTACCTCTTCCACCGCTTCGCTCACGACGAGTAAATTAGGAATTGGTTTAGACCATCAAAATATAAATTTTCTTTTGGTAGAGACGTTCCGGCGGTACTGCAAAGCAGAACCCATCCCCCGAAGGCAAGGGTACGTCTCTACCTCTGCATAGGTCTGCCCGGTGAACTAGATAAACAGCACAGTCAACTACCCCGCACTCCGCTCACGCTGCGTGACGGGGCTTGCAAGAGACAAGGTTGGCAACGCAAGAGTTGACTAGCACACTTGAGCCTCTATCTGGCACGCACTCTCAGGTATTTCCCTAGCCTGAGTTATCTGCAAAACAGCTTGTCACTGTTTCGTCTAAAAGGCGGAATCATCCTGATAGAGGTGTGCGAAGGGACTTTCAAACTTGCAAGAAGGATTATCTCCATGCGAGTACCAGTTTTATCGCCAGAAGGACAGCCACTCATGCCGACTAAACCAAGTCGTGCAAGGCGATGGCTAAAAAGCGGAAAAGCCAAAATTGTTTATAACGATTTGGGCATTTTTACCATCCAACTGATGTTTGAGTCATCTGGCACTAACACTCAACCAATTAGTGTCGGTGTCGATCCGGGTAAAAAATATACGGGAATTGGCGTTCAATCAGCTAAATCTACTTTGTGGATGGCTCATTTACAATTACCTTTTGAAACTGTCAAAGGGCGGATGGAGCAACGACGGATGATGCGTCGTGGTCGCAGGGGAAGACGAGTTAACCGCAAAGTTCCCTATAGTCAAAGAGCGCATCGCCAAGCAAGATTTGACAATCGACGCTCCAAAAAAGTTCCACCATCGCTCCGAGCGTCGAGGCAGCTAGAGCTGCGGATTATTAAGGAACTGACTAAAATCTATCCTCTAACTACAGCTGTTTGGGAAGTGGTTATTACTCGTGGCAGCAAAGGATTTTCACCCGTAATGGTTGCTCAATATTGGGCAATTGACCAACTCAAGCCGCTGCTGCCAGTAGTCACCCAAGAAGGTTGGCAAACATCCAATCTCAGACAGTGGCTGGAATTGGAAAAACAGAAAACCCAAAAAGGTGATGCAATTCCGGAAACCCATGCAGTAGATGGAGTGGTACTGGCTTCTACTCAGTTTGTCCGATATCGACAACTCAAGGGTAAACAAGGATGGTGGGAAGGTTCAGCCAACATTACGCCTGCACCATTTGCCATCGTGAGGCGTCCACCGATTTGCCGTCGCCAGCTTCATCTAATGGTTCCTTCAATTGGTGGAGCTAGACGCAAGTATGGCGGCACTACTACCCGTCACGGGTTTCGCAAGGGCGATTACGTGCAAGCTGAAATGGCAGGGCGTGTCGTTTACGGATGGGTCAGTGGAGACACACAGCGTCAAGTTTCTGTCTCAGATATCAACTGGAAACGACTAGGACAGTTCTCAGCCAAGAAAACTTGTTTGGTCAAGCGAAGCACTGGCTTACTGGTGTTGCCGAGCAAGGGATTGTCAAACCTTCCCCCCGCCTAGGGGTCAGATTTGACCGCTTACCTCCCCAGGTTCCGCTTCGCGGAACCTGGGGTCTCACGCGAAAAAAGATGAGATTTTAATGGCAAAGCTGAATGTCTAGTGTAGAGTGGTTTCGCAAGTGTGCTGAAACATGAATAACACCAGAAATCTCTCTCTACATTACTTAGCGTTAGCTGGGGTCATTGCCCTAGGAGCAGCCCTGCGGTTTTGGAATCTCGACCTCAAGCCCCTCTGGTTAGATGAGGTGCTTACGGCTTTACTGAGCTTAGGGCGGCGCTACCAAGACGTACCTCTAGAGGCGGTGCTTCCCGTCTCAACGTTGCAGCAGCTGTTTACGCTACAGCCAAATGTCAGCAGTGCTGAGATTGCCCAAGCCGTTGCGACCAATTCCACTCATCCTCCCCTGTTTTTTTGCTTGATGCACCAGTGGTTGAATTGGGTGGAACCACTAGCCCAGCCGCTGAGTTGGAAACTGCGATCGCTACCAGCATTGTTCGGAGTAGGTGTGATCGCAGCTGTTTACTGCCTCAATCGTGTTGCCTTTTCCCCAGCGGCTGGTCTAATGGGAGCCGCCCTCATGGCTTTTTCTCCCTTTGGTGTCTACCTCTCCCAGGAAGCACGTCACTACACCGTGCCGATGCTTTTTATCACCCTGGCACTCTTAGGATTAATTCAAATTCAGCAGGCTCTCTTTTCCCGGCATCAGCTACCACGACCAGTGACTTGGTTATCATGGGGCATCGTCAACAGCATCGGTTGCTACATCCATTACTTTTTCTTCCTTGCTTTCCTTGCCCAACTCCTGACACTAATCGGGTTGATGTACTGGCGTCGTCGGCTGCTACCGCGAGGCAGCTTTTTAGCGTTCACTTTGGTAGTCGTTGGTGTGGCAGTGAGCTATCTGCCTTGGCTAGCAGTACTACTGGGAAGTTTTCGGCGTGCAGAAACTAGTTGGCTCCCAAAACCTGAAAACATCGCACCCTTTATCCAAACTCTAGTGGGTTGGTTGAGCATGGTGATTGCTCTACCGGTAGAAGGTCAGCCACTATGGATTCAAGTGCCGGTTGCATTGTTGACGGTCGGATTTGCTAGTTGGGTTGGTTGGCAGAGCGTCAGGGGACTTAAGCAGCTTTGGCAGCAGCCAGAAACGCACCTTGCAACTCTTACCCTGTCGTCTTTCACACTTTGTGTACTGCTGCAATTTTTTGCGCTCATCTACCTACTAGGCAAAGACTTAACAGTCGCACCTCGGTATAACTTCGTCTACTTCCCAGCGGTGTGTGCCCTACTAGGAGCTAGCCTCACCTTTAGCAGCGGGATGAAGGAGCGATGGAGGAAAATTTTCCCCTACTCCTCCTCTCCCCTGCTCCCTCTCTCCCTTTCCTTGTTGAGTTGTGTCTTTGTCGTTTCCAATTTGGTATTTATAAAGCCATTCCATCCCCAGCAGGTGGCACAGGACATGAGATTTGAGCCAGGTGTTCCCATAATGATGGCAATGGGATACCACAGCTTTCAGGATGTCGCTTTGGGGGTGAGCTTTGCCTTGGCGATTGACCAACTCAATCAGGATGTCTCTAAGAGTACTGCTGGTGCATCCTTTGCTTTTTTAGACCCAGAGCATTCATATGAGATAGTCTGGCAGAAGCTATCCAAGCTGCCAGCGTTAACGGGGCCTCGTTTGAATCTATGGGTAGTTGGGCCTGGACTAAGAGACGAAGAGTATCCGCCGCAGCTTGCGATCGCTGGTAAAACAACTTGCACCAACGACCCCACTCAGCACCACCGCATTGGGATTCCCTATCAGCTCTATCGGTGTAAATGAAGGTTTATAGTACAGACGTTCCGGCGGAACGTCTGTACAAGGTTCAACTACTCGTCGATTTGCCAGACATCATGGCTCAAGGCTTCATCTAGAATTTTTTTCGGGCGTACCACCAAGATGAGGCGTCCTAATAAGGCAACATCGGGGGCGTCTGGGAACCACTGAATTTCTAACTGCCCTGACTTGTCAACAACAAAGTAGCTGTCGGCGTCCCATTCCTGCTGTGCTCTATCGACAATTAGCAAGACATCTTCAGGTTTGCCAGTTAGTTGAGTGGGTAGCTGACTACTATTACACAAAATCCCCGCAGGGTCTTGTGCCTTCAAGATGACTTGCCAGCCAGGTATCGCTACTAGCGTGTGGTTGCCAGATAGTTGAGCAAGCTGGAAGGAACCAGTATTTCTAACAGCCGGAACATCTTTCAGGTCAGCTGGTGTCAGCGGCAGCTGACCAACCACTGGCAAAAGGCGGGGTAGTTCTTCGTCAAGTTCGAGGCGGTAGATGGGCAAACCGGGAGCCCGTTTCTGTTTGCCGCCAGCGAAGTCGGTGAGCAATTTTTCGATTTGTTGCCGCGCCTCTTGGCTATGGGCAAACATCAAGCCGCGTGCGATCAAACGAGATCGCTCTTGCAAGTCATTGTGTTGTCGAGCGATTTTCCAATACTCATAGGCAACAGCGTCACCGACATGATTGGAAAAACCTTCGGGTAGGGTGCTTCGGCGGGCGAACTCTTTGAGAGCTTTGGCTACCTCACGCGCTCCCTCAGAGTCGAGGTTTCTGGCGACGATAAATTCAGCGGCGGCGGCGCGTTCCGGTTGGGTGAGAATGCGTAACTCGTACAGGGTATCGCTACCAGTTCGCTCAAAACGCGATCGCACCGCATCGGATACCCCAGCATTCTGCAAAGTCGTGTAGACCTGAGACGCCACAATCACTTGATTCTGTTGGATTGGCTCAAACCCAGTTTCTTCAAAAATCACCTGGGAATTATAGCCAGCTTTTTGGAGCTGCTGACAAGCCTTCCCCCACTCAACCCAGTTGCTTTCTTTGCGCCGCAGCAACTGCAATAAATCTTTAACATTTACGCTAACAGCGTCGGATTGAGGGTGATGCTCAGGATTGCCCGGTGGAATTTCAGTCATGATTGAGGAAAATGAACAGTGCGCTCAAGTGGCAAGATGTCTTTAATTTATCGCGATTAGGCTGTCAATTATATTTACAGTTAAATGAGACCGCGGAAAGCGAGGCGTCAGTTCTACAACCATTACTCTTTTCAGGGTGGTTTTCTTATCTACGCTATTGGAAATATTGATTAACCCTCAGATAGATTGGTAGCCAGTCCAGATTTGCCATAAGGAGATTATTGTATCGTTATGGACAATGCCATTCCCAATCTTGATAGTATTAGCCGTCAGTTAATGACCTTAGAGCGACCGAAAAAACCCAAAATGCTGGTGGTAGATGATGAGCCAGATAATCTGGATCTGCTTTACCGTACCTTCCGGCGAGATTTTAACGTACTTAGAGCCGACAGTGGCGTTAATGCCTTATCTGTTCTTTCAACCGAGGGGGAAGTGGCTGTAATTATCTCTGACCAGCGGATGCCGGAAATGAAAGGGACGGAGTTTTTGAGCAAGACTGTTCCCCAGTTCCCAGACACGGTGAGGATTATCCTAACGGGTTTTACTGATGTTGAGGATTTGGTCGAGGCAATTAATTCTGGACAAGTCTATAAGTACATCACGAAGCCTTGGGACCCCCATGAACTCAGAGCAGTGGTACAACGTGCCGCTGAAACCTATGAACTGCTCAAGCAACGGACAGAGGAACTGCATCGAGCACAGGCGCAAACGGCACTACTGGCAACAATTGTCCAGGCTGCTCAGGAGTCGGATCGTTTAGAAGCTTGCCTTGAGCCAATTGCTAAAGCGTTTGGCGAAAGCTTCTATGCCGATGGCTGTGTCTTACAGCTGGTAGAGAATGATGCGCTGACTGCACAACAGGGGACTTACACAACAGTTGAGACAATTGAAATCAGCTTGGACAAAGACCCTCTAGTCCAAGAGGCGATCGCTAATCAAAGCCTTCAAGTGTGGGTGAATGCACCTGGTGCAACTCCCCCAGCTAGTACAGAATATTATCAGAGTGTGGGTATTCAAACGCACCTAGTTATTCCCATTATCTATCGAGCATCATTGCTGGCGGTTCTATCGCTTCAGTGGAAGAAAAAAACAACTCCCTTGCGAGAGGATGAGCTGAAACTAATTCATCTGTCAGCCCAACAAGTTGGTTTAGCGCTTACTAGTACCCGTCTTTATCAATGATGAAAAAAAAGATAAAGGATGAAGGATGAAAAGACACCTTTGAACAATCGGCTCCCTTGCCCCGGTTTTTAAACATGGGATTGTTTCACACTTTATACTTCACACTTCATACTTCAGATGACTGATAGCCGAGTGACGCTACCTGCGTCAGAAATTCGTGATTTGTTTAACCGTATTGCACCAGTTTACGACCAGCTGAATAATTCGTTAAGTCTGGGTCAGCACCGCGTTTGGAAGCTGATGGCCGTCAAGTGGAGCAACCCTAGTCCTGGGGACATTTATTTAGATTTATGCTGCGGCAGTGGCGATTTAGCGCAGTTGTTGGCGCAGCGAGTTGGAACCACAGGCCACGTTTATGGAGTGGACTTTTCACCGGCTCAGTTAGCGATCGCACAATCTAAGATTGAAAGTCACTATCCACCTCTGCCAATTAGTTGGGTTGAAGCAGACGCCCTCGATTTGCCGTTTAATGACAATTATTTCCACGGCGCAACAATGGGTTATGGTCTGCGTAACGTGACCGATATTCCTCGCAGCCTCAGAGAGTTGCACCGCGTTCTGAAACCTGGTGCCAAAGCAGCTATCTTGGACTTTCATCGCCCCGCACAGCCGCCCATGCGTGCCTTTCAGCAGTGGTATCTTGAAACTATCGTTGTGCCAGCTGCCGAGCAATTAGGCTTGACCGAAGAGTATGCCTACATCACTCCTAGCCTTGAACGGTTTCCAACTGGCCCAGAGCAAGTGACTTTAGCTGAAAAAGCAGGATTTGCTGCTGCCACCCATTATCCAATTGCGATGGGCATGATGGGAGTCTTAGTAATGACGAAAGCCTAAGATGGGAGTTAGAGAGGAAAGTTATGAGTTCTTGAGGCGCGATGCTGCTGTGTCCGCCCCAAGGTCTGAGTTGTTTTAGATGCAAGACTCAAAATTCATGCCTTCTAAACTCTCGCTAACCCCTGCTTGACTGGATTGCTACCTTGGATTTGGATCTAGCTTCACTTTGGATTTACGTCGCGCCTCCCGTAGCAGGTGCAATCATTGGCTATTTCACCAACGATATAGCCATTAAGATGCTGTTTCGCCCCTACAAAGCAATTTACTTTGGTAAGCGTCAGCTACCCTTTACACCAGGTTTGATTCCCCGCAATCAAGAACGCCTTGCCAAGCGGGTTGCTGACACGATCATGGGTTCGCTATTGACACCGTCGGAGTTACAAAACCTGGCACGGCGTCTGCTAGATCCAGAACGTGTTCAAGCGGCAATTCTCTGGCTCTTAAAGTTGGCGTTGGAGCAAGTCCAGCTGGATCAAGAGCAGAAAACGGCCAAAATTCTTGCCGGTATTCTTCGTGATTTACTGAGTCAGTCGTTACCTCGCTTGCTGAAGGTACTCGCTCGCCGCGAGGATTTCTTGGAAGCTCAGATTAACCAAATTTTTGACCAGGTTTTGTTGGACTTCCAACTGAGCGAAGAGCAAGCGCGAAAGCTTTCTGACTGGCTGTTGCAGATAGTGCTGCCACCGGATGTAGTGCGACAAGCGCTCGTTGACTTCCTGACTGATCGAAATATTCAAATCATTGATGAGGGCTTTCGGGAGAAATCAAGTGGGACGTATTGGGTGGTGGCGAATTTGTTTGGTCTACGCAACACTTTGACACGTCTGCGCACGTATTGTCTGGATGAGAAAGATGCGGCGAATGCGCGTCTGGCAGAGTTAATCGTTTCTCTGTCGGTGCGAGAACGCTTACGGAAATGGCTGCAAAATGTCTCATTGCAAAATTTGCCCGTATCAACAGTGCGACAGCTGCGTAAAACTACGCGTGACACGGTTCGCAGCTATGTTCAAGAGCGTGGTGCCGAACTGCTAAAAGGATTAGGTCAATCTATTGATTGGGAAAATGTGGCAGTGGTTATCCTGAATCGGCTACGGGATTCTGCTGCTGTGACTACGTCACTGGGAGTGATTAGTCAGGAATTGGCGTCGCTTTTAGAGCGCTATTTGGAGAAAGATTTAGAAAAAATCGTGGCGCAGGCAATTCCGATTTTGTCGATCGATCAGGTGATTGTAGACCGCGTGAGAGCAACGACTGCTGAGGAACTGGAACTTACCATTCAAGGGATTGTCAAGAGTGAGTTGCAAGCGATTGTTAATTTAGGCGGTATTTTGGGCTTGATTGTGGGACTGTTCCAGACAGGTTTGCTGCTATTGCGTTGATTTTCGTTCAACTATAGTGGTTCTCTGTTCCATACACCTGACATCTTGCACCATTCTCATTAAACTGTCGGTGAAGGTTTGTAGGGGCGGGTTTTCCTTTCAATGTGGCTACCAATAGACAATTCTTGTAAACCCGCCCCAACCGATGTATGGCTCGATAGGTGAGGGCGGGTTTACATAAGTTGCTGTTGAGTAGACCTCTTGCAAAAGTCGAATTAACCCCCCTCAATCCCCTCGAAACGGGGGGAAGAAATCTTACTCCCTCTCCTTTTAGGGGAGGGTTGGGGAGGGGTTTCAAGGATTTATGCAAGAGGTCCAGTATGTGGGCTTGAGGTGAAACCCGCCCCTACAGCAGGCTTGAAAATGGTGCAAGATCTCAGATACACCCTACCTTCGGCACCCTCAACTGGCACAAAACGTTCAAGAGCGTCGCTATCGGTTTAAACAGAATAGGGGCTAGGAACTAGAGGCTGCTTTCAAGGTAGTACTCAAGCTCACCCAATCAGCACTCATCAAAGCCTCTCGCATCGCTGTCTCATCGCTAAAGGTTTCTCGTAGAAGCCGTCCTTCATAGAATAGCTTTACCTCACTCTGCTGAAACGGCCAGGGAGATATCGTTACCTGATGATGGTTATCTTCATCTTCAAGCAACGTCAACTTGAGTGCGGTATCGCCATCAGTTGTAGGCACCGGAGTAACCTGCTCCTCGCCTGGAACACCGTGACACACAATGAGGGACAACGCATCCCATACTGCCACTAGCTTTCTGTTGCGCTCGATTACTTCTGGTATTGCATAGGATGCATAATACGAGTCATTCGTCAAGGTATCCGTGAGCTGTTCCTGAAAAGCATACTCACGCTTGAGAAAGTCCTGCACGATTTGAGTAGACTCTGGTGAGTTCTGCCAACCCCTAAATCGTTCGTATAGCCCAGTACCGTGAAGTGATACGAGTAGCGTTACATACCTTCCTAGAGGGAGTGCTAACTGTTTAGCGCCTGACCACAGGTCAATATGCACTTTTGTTGGGAGTTCTAGGAAGCGATAGGGATAGCCGGTTTGCGGGTTCAGGGTGGGCGCTTGTTCCCACTTGAGCCAACCGATGTCATGTTGTTGTGCGCCTAGACAGACTTCTTCTCTGGGGACAAACTGACCAAAGTGTTCATTGCCCCAAGCCCGTGCCAGCTGACCAGAAACCCAGGCGTGGTTGGGTTGCGTGATACAAATTATTCCCTCTTTTGATGAGCGATGCAGCATGACCAAAAAGGATGAAGGATGAAGGGTGAAGGATGAAAAGTCTTGTATACAAATAGTCTCATGCTCCTAGATTCATCTACGGCAGAGAAAAACAAATATCCACAATGGTTTATGAGGTCATCATCGCGATTGAATCTGGGCATCCAACGTTTTACTGATGCGATCGCGGGTTTCTTCCAGATGAGCCTTTGTATAAGTATCCATATCCCCGCCACGCCTTCTCAGGGCAGTGTAGAGGCTTTTTTGTAACTCCCGTAATCCATACCAAGCTAGCGTCCGGGCATCTTCAGGCACATTAGCCGTCCGCAACACCATACCCGTTAAGATGTTCAAGTGCTCCCGTTGCAAGGAGCGGCGGATACTGGAGAGTTTCGTGAGTTTATCGTCGGGTTGGAGCACCTCTGTCCAGATACTCTGCTCCAATGTCTTAAATAGTTCTGGCAAGGTCAACGCCTGGTCTGACTCACTCTTGAGTTCGATGTCTCGCAAACGAGTTAAGCGATCGCTCGAAAGCAAATCCCTCAACACCCGACTCTGCAAAAAGAAAATACTGTCATGAATCGGATAATCTAAGCGCTGTACTCGCACGTTATTACCCCAATCCCACCAACGCGATGGTGCTAACTTATTCAACAACTGGGGCGAAAACTTAAAGGCATCCGGAGCAAACACATACTTCTGCAACGCGGTTAGCGCCTCTCGTTGCTTTTCCACTGGCACGGGTTCAAACGGTAATTTCTCATTGGGTTCTCCCCCGAAGTTCCGATAAAACGATTGCCCACCCACATATTTTGTGATGAAATACGAGTTTTGCAAAAAGTGCCAGAACACTGTATCAAAGAGCTTACTCAACTCCGTGTAACTTTCACCGTTTGCTGGGTAACGCTTCTCTAGACGTGCCCACATGGAACGCGCATTCTCCAGTTGCGTTTTGGAATAGCTTAAGACATCACTACTCATGTCCCAGCGGTTGGCATTGGGGTTAAGGTCAAAGGCATCCTCATCGGTGGCATAAGCTAGTTCTGGATTGGCTGAACGCTTGGCAATCTCCTCTAGAAATCGCCCTTCCGCTTGAGGAACCCTAGGATTGGTTTCTTTGTAACCATACTCAATCGCCCACTCGTCGTAAGCACCAATAAAGGTGGGGAAAAAGTCTCCCTGCGGTGTCCCCCGTGGTGCCAAGTTTGCCGGCAGGTAGTCCATCACCGAGTTAACAAGTCCTTTAGTCTGCGTGACGCTGGTATTGTTCAACTCCTGTGGCTCTAAGTGAGTGCTACCGTGAAAGTTGTGACGCAAACCAAGCGTATGACCCACTTCGTGAGCAATCACCCAGCGCAAGTGCTGATGCACATATTCCTTCATTTTCTCAGCATTGGGCATGACATCCTGGAGAAGTGCTAACCCCATTTGACCAATAGCAAACTGTCGAGTCGTTTCCAGGCCGTAGCAAAGATCGTGGTGGCTTGCCAGTTGTGATAAAACTTTGTCCTCTTGTGGCGACTCCTGGCTACCGACGACCGACTGGCAAAGATTACCTGAGCCGATCAAGAGTGACAATAAAGAATTCGGCTGCGATTGATTCTGTTCAACTAGTCGGCGATAATCCTGCTGGATGGTACGCACAAAACCGGCATCTACGATAATATCGGCATCTAAGATTTCCCCGGTCAAGGGATTAACTCGCACCGGGCCAAGTGCGAAAAATCCATCGAGAGAATTGAACCAGCGAATTGTGTTGTAGCGTATATCAGCGGGGTCCCAGTCAGCGTTATCTGGCATTTGCTGCACTTGAATTGCATCTTTAAAACCCGCTTTCTCAAAGGCTTTGTTCCACATCAGCACCCCCTCACGAATCGCCTCGCGGTATTCCACGGGTATAGCGTTTTCAATCCAAAACACAATTGGTTTTTTCGGAGGAGATAGGGGGGCTGATGGGTCTTGTTTTTCTAAATGCCAGCGATTGACGTAGCGTACAAATGGGTCACGGCGCTCGTTATTGGCAACGTCTTGATAAGCGGTAAAGAAATAGCCAATGCGTTCATCAGCCAGACGCGGACGGTAACTGGGGTTTTCATTAAGTTGGGAAAGACTGTAGCGAATGCGAAGGGTGAGGGCGCGGCTATCCGGTAGAGTTGGTAGGTCGGCTACTTTGCCATCACTAACTGAGAACCCATAAATTGATTCCACTTCGACATTTGAGGGGAAGGCTTTGGCTGTACCGAAATAGGACTTGCTAGCGTCGAGTTGGTAGTTGCCTCTCAAGGAGGATCTTAAAACTGGTGTCAATCCCGGCAAATCTGTCAGCATTAAGTCGCCTAAATCAATAAGGATGGTCTGGCGAGTGGGATGAATGCTTTTAATGGGAAGGGAGTAGAGAACAGAATCGCTGAATGAACGCTCAAGCGATCGCGCTTGCGGGTCACCTGGCTCGGTGCGAAAATTCACATTACGAACAACAAAGTGTAGGTTGTTATTCATCCGGCGGAAGTAGAACAGTAGACTTTGCAGAGGTAGCCCACTGTACAGCCCCCGTTCACCGATGCCCGATTCCATCGTTATTGTGCTGAGGAAGTTTTGGTTCAGCTGTTGGGGTTGGACTTCCAGGTAGATTTTGCCCGTGTCTTTGTTGCTGTAGAGGGTAAACAACCCCGATGACTTTTCGGTATCTTTGACTACCTCATCGAACGGTTGTAACTTTGAGTTTGAGCTATTTTCCCTCTTTGCCTGAGACAGTACCAACTCTACGGGCTGGGTTTTTGTCGCCAGTCGCGTTCCTAGTTGTTTCGCCTGTAAGGGCAATGCCTGCTTTACTCCAATAAGCCCTGTCCATATAACTATGCCCAGTAAGAACAAGACCCACAACGGCACTCTTCTCATCCGATTTAATCACCCATTTTTATCAAAGTCTATCAAGTTGGGTAGATGACTTCATTTGCCATCCTCCTATGGTAGTAGTTGACGTGGCAAGTACTGGCAACGGTAATCGCTTCCGGTGTTGAAATTTCCGGGGGTTTTCGTAGAATAAGCCGCACTAGTGCTTCCCCTACTCTGAAATTCTCCTCTTAATCTCAATCTGCACTATAAAAGCAATTAGTGGCAAGTTGAAGCCTAGGAGGGATTTGGAAATAGACAATATTTGGCTTACGGAGCCGCACTTGAGAAGGTTTGTCTGCACCACAAACAATACCAATACAAAACCCGCCCTCGTTGTTGTCGCGGGGTTAGGGTAGCTCTGAATTATACAATAGCTATTACCAGTAAAGCTTTTTACTATAAAAAAATTAATCAGGTGCCAGAGGCGATCGCGTTTCTTATTCTCCTTTTCCTTGTTCCTAAAGCAGCTTTTATAGCAGTCACCAAGTCGATTAGGACTTGCGCTAAATACTAAAACCTTGACCCGTCAATGTTTCCCTTCTGCCTGGTCACTGAGCGTGTCGAAGTGCTGCCCTCTGCATAAGAGCCTTTTGCTATAACTGAACTATATCCTTGACAAAACA
>DATNPI010000260.1:0-6685 GCA_036703325.1 Coleofasciculaceae cyanobacterium | reverse complement strand
ACATCAGAGAGTAAGGCCCAAAGTAAGGGAGACCCGAACGGGCAATCTGAGCCCAAGAATCCCGTTCTTTTTATGGAATTGGGAATGTCAATAGTTTAATGGGGGTGGGTTCGCCCACCCTATTCTAATAGGCTTATAGGGATTGCACCGTCTCAAGAGCTGCCCAAACTATTTGATTAGCATTACTGTGGGCTTCAATACCCTTGAAAAAGCCAAACTATGCATAAGCGTAGCCATCCTTTCTATGAATAGATGAGCAGTATTTATAACTGATTCCTTGAATCACCTGTTTCACCAATTGGAGGGATAAGCGATCGCGTCTATCAGCTTAGACGGTAATAAGCGATCGCGCACAACAAATGTGAGTAATAGTGAATAATTAATGACTGTAAAAATACCCTCTTAGCTGAAGGCTAAACAATGAATATTCGTATTGGTAACGGTTACGACATCCATCAGCTGTGCAAGGGACGCCCCTTGATTATCGGTGGCGTCGAGATTCCTCACGAGTTGGGGTTGCTTGGTCACAGTGACGCCGACGTTTTGACTCACGCCATTATGGACGCGATGCTGGGCGCTTTGAGTCTGGGAGATATTGGTCATTACTTCCCCCCGACCGATCCCCAGTGGGCAGGGGCAGACAGTCTAGTTTTATTGAGTCAGGTAAATCAGCTAATCCAGACACATGGCTGGCGAATTGGGAATATTGACTCCGTTGTCGTGGCAGAACGTCCCAAGCTTAAGCCTCACATCAAGACTATGCGCGATCGCCTCAGCGTCACTCTGGAATTAAAACCTGACCAAATCGGCATCAAGGCAACCACGAACGAAAAGTTAGGCCCCGTGGGACGAGAAGAGGGAATCGCGGCTTATGCCGTAGCCTTATTGGTGGGCGAATAACAGCAAAAAGTTGGAAGGTTGAAAGTTCACATCTAAGCTATCGAACTTTAAATCTTCAACTTTCCAACCTTCTATTGCTGGTGTCTTATCGGAATCTCTACCACAAATTCAGTTCCTTGTCCCAGTGCTGAATTGTACCGCAGCTGACCGCCGTGCTTCTCGACGATAATCTGGTAGCTAATTGCTAACCCCAAGCCAGTACCTCGACCCACTGGTTTAGTTGTAAAGAAAGGGTCAAACAGCTGCTGTTGTGTCTTCTGTGACATTCCAGAGCCGTTGTCGGCGATACGAATGAAAACGTGAGTGGTCTTCCCTGCATGAGTTCCCTGTAGGCGTTCCCTAAGGGCAGGCTGAGGTGAGCAAAGAGTGTCCCAGCCAACGATGCCAGTATTGATGGTGATAGTCGGTAGAGGATAAGTACTTGCTCCTGACGGATTATCTATTGCCTCTGACTGCTGAATCCTCAATTTTTCCTCTAGAGCATCTATGGCATTGGTCAGCAGATTCATAAACACCTGATTGAGTTGTCCCGGATAGCATTCCACTAACGGCAAGTCACCATACTCCTTAATGACCAAAATTGCTGGATGACCGGGTTTCCCTTTGAGCCGATTTTGCAAAATCATCAACGTACTTTCGAGGCCCGAATGGATGTCTACCTCCTTGCTTTCCGACTCATCTACGCGGGAGAACGTCCGGAGCGATCGCACAATCTCCCGGATACGTTCAGCCCCCACCTTCATCGATTCCTGGAGTTGGGTAAGGTCGGTAACTAGAAAATCCAGATCGATCGCTTCTATCTGCTCTTGGATGATCATCGGTGGATTGGGGTAAGTGGCACGATAAAGTTGCACTAGATCTAAGAGGTCTTGGAAATACTCTTGGGAATAGATCAGATTGCCGTAAATAAAGTTAACCGGATTGTTAATTTCGTGAGCCACACCAGCAACAAGCTGACCCAGACTCGACATTTTTTCAATCTGAATCAACTGAGCTTGGGTACGTTGCAACTCGCGCAAGGCTTGTTCCAATTGAGTCGCTTGCTCTTGGGCTTGCTGAGTAGCCTTGCGGCTGGCGGCGTAGAGTTCAGCCTGCTTAATCGCAATCAGGAGTTGGCTCATTACCGCTTGCAGTAGTTCCACTTCGCTATCGCTCCAGGGTCGAGCCTCACCACTGTGAATACAGCTGATCACACCGACGGTACCCGAAGGCGTCTGCATTGGCAGCGACAAGACTGAGGTACAGCCCAGAGAGCGAATAAACTGCTGAAAAATCGGGTCGCTGATAGTCGTAACATCATTGACCTGGAGAATTTCTAGATTCAGGAGTCGTTCGGCCAGTGGCCCGATAACCTCTGCCGAGTAGCGACCTTTGCCGTCTGATAACTCAGGCTTCCGAGCTTCCTTAACAACCTCCCAGTAGGGTTGAGCCTCATGAGGGTGATACCAGGCAAATTGGCAGCGATCAATTTGCAGTATGTGGCGGATTTCCTGGGCTGTGGTTTCAAGAATCGTGTTCAGTTCCAGGGAGTTGCGGATTTGCGTGGACAGCCGATTCAGCAGCGCTTCCCGCCGCGCCTGTTCTCGCAATTGTGCTTCCGACTCACGCAGGGCTGATTCAGCGGCTTTGCGATCGCTAATATCCTGGACAACACACAGGAAGTACTTTGGAGCGCCTTGAGAGGTACGTACCAGCGATGCAGTATGTTGCACCCAAATTGACTGACCATCTTTGCGAAGGTAGCGCTTTTCCCGTGAGTAAGTTTGAATTTCACCGACTAAGAGCGATCGCACATACTCTAAATCAAGCTCTAGATCATCGGGGTAGGTAATGTCTTGGAACGTTTGTTCCAACAGTTCTTCACGGGTGTAACCGACAATCTCACAAAATTTTTGGTTAACCCGCACATATCTGCCATCTGGTTCTGTGTGGTTAATCCCAACTGCTGCTTGCTCAAAGGTAGTGCGGAAGCGTTGTTCACTCTCACGCAGCTGGGTTCCCATTTGTTTACGCTTGGTAATGTCAATGAACGAAGCAACAGCCGCATAAGGGGTAGTTTCATTGGGGCGAAACAGTGGTTGTGAATTAACGCTTAACCAAGCCAAGGTGCCGTCTGGTTTGTGGATGCCCATAATCACATCGGTAAAGGGCTGCCCAGTACGCAGCGTCACATTGATCGGGTGTTCATCGCCAGGGAAAGGCTCACCCTCTTCCGTGACGGCACGCCAACGTGCGTCAATAGAAATCACTCCCATTAGCTGATCAGCCGACAGCCCCAGAATACGTTCTGCTGCGGCATTGCAAGTGCGAACGACACCAGTAGCATCCTGTAAGATGATTCCCTCTGCCATGGCCGCAATCAAAGAGCGATATCGTTCTTCCGATTCCTGTAGCAACGTTTGTGCCTGTCTGCGTTCCATGATTTCCTGTTGCAGTTGCTCGATCGCGTTCGTGAGCGAGGTCGTTCCCCAGAGGCCTTCTGTAGCTGTTTCTCTAATGCGACGATAGCCTTTCTCACTTTCGGGATGGCAGTCCTCCAGGGAAGAGCAACGCTCTTGGAACTCGGTGAAGATCATGACTCCCCCAATCTCACCGGTAGTAGTGCGCCAAGGCTGGATTTCCCACTTCACCCGTTGTTGTGAGCCATCAGGTCTGATGAAATAATCGGAGTCACCTCTTGCTCGCTCCCCGCCTAAACACAAAGCATAAATTTCTTGCCATCGGTTAAGAGAGTTAGGCGTGTACTCCGTTGGCGTCAGCGTTAGCGATCGCCTAACGCGATCGCCGTTTTCGGTCGGTACTCGCGGGAGCATTGCGGCTCCGGAGGCACTACCAGTAACAACATTAGGAGCCTCAGTGTTCTCCGATGGAGTAGCAGTAGGAGAATCCGTAGGGTGAAGTAAGGGGTAAGAGGCAGATTCTAACTCCTCAGTTTCAAACAGAGGAAATACTTCATAATGAGAGCGACCGACGAGGTCTTGGTTATCCAGAGCGTAATCAGTTAGCCACCGACGAGACGTGAGCAAGTAACGCAGATCGCGATCGAGCATGGCTACGGCGGCGGGGGTGTGTTCTATAAATGCATAAAACAGCTCTGGATTGGCTGAAGCAACTGATGGATCTCCAAATTGCATTGATCGCACGCTCTATTTTATTTTCAGACGCTTACACTTAGGCAACCTGACTGCTTTATAAATTAGTACATCGAGCTGCCAACCCACATGGTTTAGAGATAACTTAAATGTCTCTCAAGTATAAATTTCTTGAACTTCTGGACTAGCAGCAGTTGAGCAAGTTGATGGCATGGGCAACAGCAGCAACCCGTTCGAGCCATATTAGATATTTTATAAAAACGTCTTATATCCCACGCGCTTTAAGCCGTGGGAGTGTCAATTAGTGTGATTTGAGCTTTGTAAAGGTGCGTTAAAGTTCGTGTAGAGTTGGTTCAAGCTGTGTAGTTGGTTTGGTAGCAAGCCGGAGAATTTCCTAAATTTTGAATGAGGTGCTCAATCGAACACTCTAGCGATGAGACTTTTCTATCAATAGGCTTAGACATCATAGGTGTGCTTCCGGGAGTCTCTTTACATTTATAGAGTGTGTCGTTGAGTACATCTATGAGACGATTGACTGGGTTTACGAAAGAGCCATTCAGGATACACAAGAGCGTGACAGCGAAAATCGAATCTAGTTCATTAAAAAAGCGTTTAGCATCGCTTACTCGGCAGAGCCAACCCCTGGGGATTTTTACGTTCCCCAAAATTTCCACAACTGCAAAAAAGGAGGAACCTGACGATAGTAATCTCTCACTCCAAGTCAATAAGGCAAGTGTCACCCAACGCAAGACAAAAATTAAGTACTCGCGAGACATAGCGTTCTATCACGAACTGAAGCGCCGTGTCGAAGAGTACTTTACACAAACGGGGATACCACGACGCGACTCACCCCAAATGCTTCGTAAAACGGTCGTAATCCTGTCCTGGTTTGCAATTTCCTGGGCACTGCTGGTATTTACGGCGAGTAACTGGTGGCAAGCTGGGGTGTTGTCAATCTCTCTAGGTCTAGCAATGGCTGGCATCGGCTTCAGCATACAGCACGACGGCGGTCATGGCGCTTACTCAAAGCACCAATCCGTCAATCAGCTTATGGCGATGACCTTGGATCTGCTCGGCGGCAGTTCCTATATTTGGAAGTGGCAGCACAATGTGATTCATCACAGCTACACCAATGTTGTTGGAGTTGATCATGATATCGATCTAGGGCTTTTGTGCCGCTTTGCTCCCCAGCAGCCACACGTCTGGTTTCACCGCTTCCAACACCTGTACCTCTGGCCATTGTATGGGCTTTTAGCGCTCAACTGGCATTTCTACTCAGATTTCGAGAAAGTGGTACAAGGTCGGATTGGTGAACACACTTTCCCCAGACCACGAGGTCGAGATCTAGTTGTAATGCTGTTGGGCAAAGTGATATTTTTCAGCTGGGCTTTCGTGGTTCCTGCTCTATTACATCCCCTATGGCAGGTTGTCATCTGTTACCTACTCACTTCAGGCGTTGCCAGCTTTGTTTTGAGTGTCGTGTTTCAGGCTGCACACTGCGTCCAAGAAGCAGATTTTCCCATGGTTCCAGATGGTTCAGACCAGATTGGCAATTCTTGGGCAAGGCATCAGGTGGAAACGACTGTTGACTTTGGTCGTGATAATGGTTTACTCACTTGGTATGTGGGCGGACTCAACTTCCAAGTTGAGCACCACCTGTTCCCGGACGTGTGTCATGTTCACTACCCAGCACTCTCCTCGATTGTGGAGTCGGTGTGTTCGGAGTTTGGTGTAAGATACACTTCACATCAAACTTTTCGGGCAGCGGTAACCTCCCATGCCCGATGGTTGCGGTTGTTGGGACGCACCTAATCTTCTAATTCTCTACTCTGGGAATGGATAAAACGGTTGAGACTTTCATTGCTGAGTGCTGAGTTGAAGACCGCCAACTCGTAAGCGGGATATTAACCTTCTCCAACTGAAAGATTCCGTCCATTCTTAGGCGGGGCATCTACCAAGCCCGAGCAGCCCTCTCGTTGATGAAACCAAACTCAGCACTCAGTACTGAGTTTGGCGAATAGTACCGAGGTTCATGAGATGATAGTCTCAGCGGCGCTCTGGGCTGATACGCGCTCTAGCTAACGCCGATACCGAAGCGGGACGAAGTGCTACTTAACGATTCCACTTCGAAGAAAGCAAGTCTCATGGCGGGTCTCGCTAGCTCATTTGAACGCTACCGCGTCCTGCCTATGTAATTAGAGAACCTAAGCCGAGGAACTAGCGTCGGCGTTACCTTAACGCGTAGACTCGAAGAGCGCAACTCTCATAGCGGATAGCGCTTCTGACCAAACCTGTCCTAATGTCCCAGTTGGAATTGACTTCAATCTTTCCCCAATGCCTTTCACTAACCTTATAGGCAATCCAATCATCAAAACTTGTAAATTATGCTAGTTGATGCTAACTCTGAGGAGCGCTTTGGAGGTGATATAGGGAATTTGAATTTCAAAGAGATAAATCTGAGATACCTGCAAAACATTGCGCCTGGGTTAGTACTCAAGTTATCAATACTTGTACTCAAGTAAGTAAAGAAAAAAGTAAAAAAAATTAATGGCGTCAAGAACCCCTCCCTACTTCGTTGAGGGAGGGGCTTGGAAAGAACAATTTCCAAGGGTAACTATTGTCTACCACACGAGATTCAGTTAGGCACGAACTTCCGCTCGTTTTCCTAAAGCGGACTATGTTCAAACTCTTTG
>DATNPI010000246.1:0-5068 GCA_036703325.1 Coleofasciculaceae cyanobacterium | reverse complement strand
TATGGAAATTATCGTGGTCTGGTTGTGTCGGATTTAACGGTTGGTGAAAAAGAAATAACATTTATTGCTACTCATGCCTATCCACAGTTGTCCTTTGGCAAACAGGGATTGGATTGGCGGAATCAACAGCTAGAAGGTATCAGTGATTACGTTAGGCAAAGTCAGAAACCTGTGGTGTTAATCGGTGATTTGAACGTTACCGTGTGGTCTCCGTCTTACAAGAGTACGATCCAACGCTCTGGATTGCATAATGCTCGTGCCGGATTTGGTGTTTTACCTACGCTATCAATAGTGTCTCCTCAAATGCCTTGGTTAGCAGTTCCGGTAGACCATTGCTTAGTCAGTCCAGATATTCGAGTTCTAGATTTTAGAACGGGACCAGCTATTGGTTCCGACCATCTACCCATCATTGCTGATGTCGTGCTTCCGGCATCCTGATTGCATGAACAAAGTTCAACAGCTTAATAAAAATGCTCACCGTTGAAAAGCTTACAAAGTCCTACGACCGTGGCGCGATCGCCCTTAAAGATATCAGCTTTGCCATTGAACCCCACACATTTACAGCAATTCTGGGGCCGAGTGGTGCTGGGAAGACAACGCTGCTGCGCTGCATTCTTCAACTGTTGCGACCCGATCAAGGTCGGGTATGGTTTCAGGGACGGGACTTAACGACTTGTTCGACAAAGGATTTGCGTCAAGTTCGAACTCAAATTGCCACGGTTGCCCAGCAATTTAACCTAGTGCGCCGCCGTAGTGCTTTGGAGAATTGCTTGGGAGGACGCTTGCACGAGTTACCCCTATGGCGCTGTTTGCTTGGCCTTTTTCCCAACGGCTTGCTGCGTGAAGGGATGGCGGCTTTGGAACGAGTGCAACTGCTGGATGTGGCGTTTCAACGCGCCGATCGCCTTTCGGGAGGACAACAGCAGCGAGTAGCGATCGCTCGTGCCTTAACCCAACGAGCCTGTTTAATTCTGGCTGACGAACCTATTGCTAGTCTCGATCCAGAGACAGCTCATGCCGTTCTGAGTTTATTGCGATCGCTCTGCGCCCAAGAAGGATTAACAGTCGTCTGTAATCTTCATCAAGTTGAACTAGCAAAGCAATACAGCGACAGGATTCTGGGCATTCAAGCGGGTAAGCTGGTGCTGGATGTACCGACTAACCAATTGAGCGCGGCGGATGTTAACCGCATTTATAAGTCTGGATAGCAAAGCTGGCAGGTTGACAGGTTGGCAGGTTAGAACGTTGGAAAGTCCCAATGTTAATCGCTTAGGACTTTCAAACTGTTATCTACCAAAACCGCCTTCATATGTCAGACCCTCAAATTTCTGCCATCATCTGCACCCATAATCGTGAGGAATATTTGGGCGCTGCCATTGATAGCTTGCTACAGCAGGATTTTTACAGTTATGAAGTGGTTGTGGTGGATAATGCATCGAGCGATCGCACCCGTGAGATTGTCGCTGAACGGCTTTCCCACCCGCGACTCGATTATATTTATGAACCCATCACTGGTCTATCCGTCGCTCGCAACACCGGTGCCAAAAAAGCCCGTGCTGACCTGCTTGCTTATCTTGATGATGACGCCGTTGCCAGTCCGCTCTGGCTGAAGGCAATTTACAATGCCTATCAAAGTAACGAGAAACTTGCGATCGCTGGTGGTAAAGTTACCCTTTTGTGGTCAGACGGAGTCACACCTCCGCCGTGGCTGTCATCTGAACTGGCAGGAAGTTTGGGAGCCTATGACTTGGGCGAGACAATTGTTTATATCACAAATCCTGGTTTAACTCCACGAGGATTGAATTACTCTATTCGGCGGACTTTCTTAGAGCAAGTTGGAGGCTTTAATGTCAATCTGGGTCGGGTCGGCAAAAATTTGTTATCAAATGAAGAATTGCATATGACAGAACTAGCTCTCCAGCGAGGGTGGCAGGTTGCCTATCTCCCAGATGCTCTAGTCGCTCACAATGTTGCTCCAGAAAGACTCGCACAAACCTGGTTTTTGAATCGGGGCTGGTGGCAAGGCATTAGCGAGTGTTACCGTGAACAACTTGCCGGCCGTGCTGGTTCTGCCCAGCTGTTATGGGGAGGCGAACGAATGGTACGCGGTTTGTACAAATCAGTGAAGCACTTCCGCGACCCTGCCTTACGCTTTGATAACCTGGTGTATGCTTACGGTCAAATTGGTTACCTAACTGCAGCGATGCAAGGGATACTGAAAACACCAAAACCTAATCTACTCCCTAGGGCAGTTCAGCGAAAGTAATCCCCTCGCTTAGATTTGTGTGGGTAACCTTCCTGGGTTCGTTGTCGCCCCTCATCCAGCTAATTAGTTATTTGCGCTCCGCTACACTAGTTACTCTGCCAAAGGCAAGGGAGAGCTTAGAATTTTGATTTCCAAACTCTTTTTAGCCCTTAGCTATTAGTCAAGCCCTTAGACTTTTATCAAATTTGTGCTTTCTTAATCATGGCATTCACCGCCTGCAAAATTCCCATTTCAGTTCTGATTCCCGCCAAAAACGAAGAAGCTAATTTACCTGCTTGTCTAGAAAGCGTGAATAGAGCCGATGAAGTATTTGTCGTCGATTCACAAAGTAGCGATCACTCTGCTGAAATTGCCAAAAATTACGGTGCAAAGGTAGTGCAATTTCAATTCAATGGTCGCTGGCCAAAAAAGAAAAACTGGAGCTTGGAAAATCTGCCCTTTCGTAACCAATGGGTGCTAATTGTTGATTGTGACGAGCGGATTCCTCCAGAACTCTGGGACGAAATTGCTGTTGCTATCCAAAATCCCAACTATGACGGCTACTACCTCAACCGCAAAGTTTTCTTCCTAGGTAAGTGGATTCGTTATGGGGGCAAGTATCCCGACTGGAACCTACGCTTGTTCAAGCACAAAAAAGGTCGCTACGAAAATCTCAACACAGAAGAAATTCGTAACACAGGTGACAACGAAGTTCACGAACACGTCATCCTAGAAGGCTGCGTTGGCTACCTAAAAAACGATATGCTGCATATAGACTTTCGGGACATCTATCACTGGCTGGAGCGGCATAATCGCTACTCTAACTGGGAAGCCCGCGTCTATCTCAATCTACTGACTGGCAAAGACGACTCCGGCACAATTGGCGCAAATCTGTTTGGAGACGCCGTGCAGCGCAAGCGCTTTCTCAAAAAACTTTGGGTGCGGCTACCTTTTAAACCGACACTGCGGTTTATTTTGTTTTACATTATCCGCCTGGGCTTTTTAGATGGAAAAGCGGGCTACATTTATGGACGTTTGTTAAGTCAGTATGAGTATCAAATTGGCGTCAAATTTTATGAATTACGTCAGTTTGGTGGTCAGCTGAATGTTCCAGCCACGCCTTCAGTGATGCCACCCCAGTCACAACCAGAGTCAGTCCTCTCTGAAACCCGCTAGTGTTGAAATTTGACAGGTTGAAGGTTGGAACTTTCAACCTGCCAGCTTTCAATCTTTAACCTTTAACCTTATTAACCTTCAAGCCGTTCAATGACCAATGACTTGCATCCCAGTGCTGTAGACTCAGCTGAACTGCCGATTGTTTTGGATGCCGAACCCCTAGTTGATTTACGACAGTACAACCCATCTTGGTATGACCGAGGACGCCCTGGGTGGCTTGTCTTACTTTGGTGGTTGGTGCAAGCGATCGCCTTTCCCTTAAGCCCCCATACATTCAATGGCTTCCGCCGATGGCTTCTACGGCTATTTGGGGCAAAAATTGGTACTGGCGTCATCATTCGACCCACTGCCCGCTTCACCTATCCTTGGAAAGTGGAAATTGGTGACTACAGTTGGATTGGGGATGATGTCGTTTTTTACAGCCTAGAGCAGATTTGTCTGGGATGTCATTGCGTTGTTTCTCAAAAATCTTACCTCTGTACTGGTAGTCATGATATCCAAGACCCGACATTCGATCTGATGACATCTGCAATTACTATCGGCAACGGCGTCTGGATCGCTACAGATTGCTTCATTGGCCCAGGCGTCCAAATTGGAGCCAATGCCGTAATTGGTGCCCGCAGCAGTGTTTTCAGTAATATCCCAGCCCAGCAAGTTGGCTGGGGTACACCGGCGCGGCCCCGCTATCAACGGCAAATGCGGCAGTAAAAAGTGTTTCTGTAGTAACTGAATCCTGATTTCTATCAAGACTATTGGCTAGAAAGATTAGAAGAGCGATCGCTTGACCGGAACCACCACTTTTCATTGCACCCGTGTGGGCAGGAAAACAATCCCATTTTTGGTCAGGGGAAAGCTCCTTTTTCGTTGAGGAGCGGGTGATGGCTTTTCGGGAATTGGGTTGGGACTATGCAATGAGCGCCTAGAGCGTTCCTAAACGGCTACAGGCAATGGGCTGTCCTAAAATTTGCTCGATCATCTCTGGTTGCATAGTCTGCAAATATTGCATTTCAAATCCTGGTGGCAAAAACTCAAACAGGATTCGATTCTCCAACCAAAACTCGACCAGCCTGAAGGGCCCGTCTCCCTGAGTGCGAGTCAAAACGCGCCACCCTTCCCGTTGCCCAATCTGCTCAATCTGCTGCACAGTTGTGGGAACCGAAATCGCGGCATGGATAGCCACTAAATCGGTAGATGCAGCCTGGAGTAATTGAGCTGATTGAGTCTCAGCACCCGGAACCCATACCGTCCCTTTGGGAAACACCACAATAGCAGTGCCATAGCTATCACAGGGCATCACGTTGTAACTGCTGGGATACAAGAATTGATAAGCTTTGCCATTCCAGATTTCTGCTAGAACGCTAGCAACCCGCAATGGATTGTGAGCGTCGATCGAAATATGGTGAATCATGAAAGTCACTCCATTCAATGTAAACGTATGCGTTCAGGTTGGAGTTAAGTAGGTCGGCATTAATATTGTCGTTGGGGCAAGGCAGCACTTCGACACGCTCCGTGACCAGGCAGAAGGCAGCACTTCGACACGCTCAGTGACCAGGTAGAAGGCAGCACTTCGATACGCTCAGTGACCAGGCAGAAGGGAAGAGGGTTTTAGTCTCTTAACACTTATTTACATGCATTCGCTCGTAAGGC
>DATNPI010000242.1:0-11696 GCA_036703325.1 Coleofasciculaceae cyanobacterium | reverse complement strand
ACGCCAGTCGATCCCAATTAGGAACTTCCAGAAAAAAATTATCCACGGCTGTAAGGTCTAAGCCAGCTACAGCCGTGGATGGCGGTTCTCAGTTCCCTACACCATACGACTTACGCAATTTAACGAAATTATGTCATTCTGAACCCAGCGATAGCGAAGTGAAGAATCTGGGAGATGCTTCACTACACCCAGCCTGCCCTCGAACGAAGTCAAGGGTTTCGTTCAGCATGACACTCAGGTGTTGCGTAAGTTCTGACCTAAGGGCACGGATAATACCCTTGCCCCTACAAAAACCTGTTGAAAACCGTTATAAGGATTCTTCGTTGGAGGCTTAATACTTCCGCTCTTGCGGCTCAAACAAAGTTATGCTCACTGGTTTATATTGCAGATCAATGCCAGCTGATGAGTAGTAAGCCAAGGTGTGCTTGAGGAAATTGGTGTCGTCTCGTTCGGGATAATCCTCACGGCAGTGGGCCCCCCGACTTTCTTTTCGGTTTAGGGCAGCCGTTAAAATGATTTCTCCAACAACCAATAAGTTGCTGAGTTCCAGAGCTTCGATGATTTCAGTGTTCCAGCAACGACTTTTGTCATCTAAGTAAATTTGTTGATACTGCTGTTGCAGCTGTTGCAGTTGATTTAATCCTTCGCTCATAGACTCTGCGGTGCGGAAGACGCCACAATATTGAGTCATGCAGTCTTGGAAGGTTTGACGCAGTTGACCGATTCGGGTTGTTCCGGATTGGTTAAAGAGGGCATTTATTTGTCCTTGGGCAGCATCGAGGTAGGATTGCTCATTGATTTCCGGCATTTTACGGGTTTGGACATATTGCGCGATCGCAGCACCCGTTCTTCTCCCATAGACAACACACTCCAACAGAGAATTACTCCCCAATCGATTGGCTCCGTGGACAGACACACAGGCAGATTCACCAGCGGCAAAGAAGGCCTCAATTAGCCCATCGGGGCCGCTACGCACCTGTCCATCGGTGTTTACAGGTATCCCACCCATCGAATAATGGACCGTAGGCCGCACTGGCATCGGCTCATGCACCGCGTCGATTCCCAGTAGTCGGTGTGCTTCCTCCCAGCAGAAGGGAACCCGGCTCATAATCTTTTCTTTGCCCATATGGCGCAGGTCAAGATAGATGAAGGGACCACCGGCGCTGCCATCGGGATGAATACCACGACCAGCACGAATTTCACGGGTAATCGCTCTTGAAGTAATATCGCGCGGAGCGAGTTCCATCTTGCTAGGGGCATAGTTTGCCATGAAGCGATCGCCTTCAGAGTTGATGAGATATGCGCCCTCACCTCTCACCGCTTCAGAAATCAAGACACCCACCGGATACAAACCCGTTGGGTGAAACTGCACAAACTCCATATCCTCTAACGGCACACCAGCAACGGCTGACATTGCCAAACCATCACCTGTAGAGGCGTAGTCATTTGATGTTGTGTTATATACCCGCCCATAACCACCTGTAGCAAACATCACGGCTTTTGCCCGTACCACTTGCAGCCTTGTGTCCAGGATATGGAACATCACAACGCCTTTGGCGTGGCCATCTTCCAAAATCAGCTGCATCACATACCACTCGTCGTAGATACGGACACCGTTACGCCTCAAATTATTGACCAGTTCATGCAGAATCGCATGACCTGTCTTGTCTGCTGCATAGCAGGTACGCCGATGAGAATGGCCTCCAAAAGCACGTTGAGCAATCCGACCATCAGGCAAGCGGGAAAACAGCACACCCATGTGTTCCAAATCAATTACCACATCCGCAGCCTCGCGGGTGAGGATTTCTACAGCATCTTGGTCTGCCAGATAGTCGGAACCCTTAACTGTGTCAAAAGCATGAGCTTCCCAGCTATCCTCGGCATCCACATTTTTTAGTGTGGCGGCCATGCCTCCTTGGGCGGCGACAGAGTGGGAACGAATCGGGTGGGTTTTGGCAACAAGGGCGACATCGAGGTTGGGTTCAGTACGTTTAATCTCCAAAGCGGCGCGACACCCAGCTAGTCCGCCCCCCACAATAATGACATCGTGTTCTAACATCTCTTTTTAGATCGGAAGCTATACCTATATTGATCCTGACGCAAATAAAAAATTCCCCGCCAGAAAGCGAGGAACTTCTTAAGGGTTTCAGATTTAATCCAAAATCTCAAATCTCAAAATGAGTCAGCTTGCTGCCTCGAGTGGTTTTTGGTTAGGTGTATTTCCACTAACTGTTGTAGTGGTTTGCTCTTGCTCTATAGGAGAAAACTCAATATGGTTTAGCAGTGTGGTCACAAAGGCAAAGAGTAAAAAGGGTAGAGACAGCACTAGGATTAGACCAACAGTAGCTAAGGCGTAAATTTGGCGATCGGCACTCCAGAGAGCCAGTGCAGTGGCAAGGCTCAGGAAAATGACGATTAACCAAATGATGATTTGTCCATATATATCGCCAAAACTCAGGGTGCAGATGAGGCGATACTTACTAAATTTATCCATGATATCCCTCGACACATTTCTTTAAAGTTTAAGGATAAGCTCCTCATTCTGCTTTGGCACATTTCTCAAGATTTTTTTTAAAGCCTTGCAATATAACTTAACATTTGTAGGGTGGTAGATCAGGAAGAGCCTGGTCTTCCTTACGCCTCCAAAAGTCGGTAAAAACTTTCCTTAAGTAGGTTATGAGCATTGTTACTTTTGGAGTCCAGGGTTAGCGTAGCTACATATCGCATCAGATTCTTTGATTGCTCCATTAGCTACCAGCTTGTAAACAAACCAAATGCCACAAGAGCTATTTGTTGGGTTTCGCTGTCGCTATACCCAACCTACTGGGTCTGAATGCAACTTGGTATGAAATCTTTACAGAACATAAGTTAGAAATTAAAGATATTAAAAAACTACCGTCAGAGAATAAAAGAATTGATGAAGTTAATAGGCTTCTGGGCACATCAATTGGAGTTGAGGTTAATAATGACTTATCTTGTTGAAATACAGAAACTAAAAAGCTTTGTGTAAGCAATGTTTAAGAGTTTTTGTTACCCACTTATGGTTCAAATTTCACACTTATTAATGAAGAGAGCTAACTCTAAAACAGCATTTACAGGACTTACGCAAAATTATCCATTAGTCCCCAGTCCCCGAGTAGAAGGCGTTGCAGAGCGCACTGCATATAGAGTCGCTGCGTAAGTCCTGATTTACTGTGTGAAATTACAGAGCCTAATAGTGAGCAGAAACACATAGGAGTATCTACCGTGGAATTTTTACAAACCTTTTTTGTAGAAAACCCATTTGTTTTACAGCAATACTGTTACTTTGAAAACCCTGGGTTGATGTGGCTACATATTGGAGCAGATTCTCTGATTGCCTTAGCCTATTACTCTATCCCCATCACGCTTGTTTACCTTATCCAGAAGCGACAAGATTTACCCTTCAAGTGGATATTCCTATTATTTGGAGCCTTCATCCTCTCCTGTGGCACGACTCATTTAATAGCAGTGTGGACGCTTTGGCATCCAATCTATTGGGCTTCTGGTTTTATGAAAGCCTTGACAGCTGGAGCCTCTATGTGTACGGCAGTGGTACTGGTGGCAATAATTCCCCAGGTACTAGCGTTTCCCAACCCGACACTCCTGGAAGCTGCTAACCGCAAACTGGAAGCTGAAATCTTTGAGCGGAAGCGCATCGAGGAGAAGCTACGTTCCTCCCAACAGATGCTACAGCTGGTGATGGACAATATCCCCGAATTGATCTTTTGGAAGGATAGAAATTCAATTTACTTGGGTTGTAATCGCAACTTTGCACAGGTAGCTGGTTTGGACGCTCCAGAAGAGATTGTAGGAAAGTCAGACTATGACTTGCCTTGGAAGAAAGAGCAATCAGACTTCTTTGTTGAGTGTGATACCCGTGTGATGGAGACAGATACGCCTAAATATCACATCATTGAACCTTTACTAGAGGCTGATGGCAAACAGCACTGGAATGACACTAACAAAATTCCCCTCCATGATGCCGAGGAAAATGTCGTAGGCATCCTCTGCACAGTTGAAGACATTAGCGATCGCATCCAAGCTGAGGAAGAACTACGGCAATCAGAAGCGAGATTTCGAGAAGTGGCAACTAGGGAAGCACTACTCAACAGGCTTTCCAGCCAGATTCGAGCTTCCTTGGACTGCCGCATTATCCTGAAAACGGCTGTAGCCGAAATCCATAATCTGTTGCAACTTGAGCGGTGTCTATTTCTCTGGTATCGGCCTAATGCTGTCTCCCCTTGTTGGGAGGTTGTTCAGGAAGCGAGGAATTCCGACTTGGCAAGCTTCATCGGTAATAGCATTCCTGTCATAGAACTAGAGCCGCTGACAGGAAAAGCATTTGCTAAGGAAATAGTTCGAGTAGATGATACCAGAACAAGCCTTGAGCCAGTAGAGCAAAAGTTTTTCCTCTCCTTGGACTACACAGCTGTATTGGCAATGCCAATACATACTCAATCGGGTGAAATTGGCATGATTAGCTGTAGCCATAGTAGTCAGCCGCGACTCTGGAGTGAAAGCGAAGTGGAATTGCTGCAAGCGGTTGCCGATCAAATCGCGATCGCCATTGAGCAAGCGAAACTGTTGCAACAAAGTCGCATCGCCGCCGCCACTGCCCAAGCACAAGCGACTAAGCTTGAAGTTACCCTGTGCGAACTCCAACAGACTCAAGCCCAACTGATTCAAAGCGAGAAAATGTCCTGTTTAGGGCAGCTAGTTGCCGGTGTTGCCCATGAAATTAACAACCCTGTTAGTTTTGTCTACGGCAATCTCTTTCCAGCCTATGAATATGCGAAAGACTTGCTCAACCTGATTCAACTCTACCAAGAATACTATCCCGCTCCCGTACCAGAAATTCAAGCCAACATAGAAGAAATTGACCTCAATTTCATCAAGGATGACCTGCCTAAAATTTTCTCGTCAATGACAATGGGAGCCAACCGTATCCGTGAGATTGTCTTATCACTGCGGAACTTCTCAAGGACTGAGCAATCCGAGATGGATCTAGTAGATATTCATGAGGGTCTTGATAGCACCCTACTGATTCTCTCTAACCGCTTGAAAGCAAAACCCAAGCATCTGGGGATTCAAGTGATCAAGGAGTACGGTGACCTACCCCCAGTGAAGTGCTATGCCGGACATCTCAACCAAGTATTTATGAATATTCTCACCAACGCGATTGATGCGATAGAGGAGTATAACAAAAAGCGTTCTATTGAAGACTTAAAAAACAATCCTAGTACCATTTTGATTCACACTGATGTTTTAGACAATAAGAACGTGATGATTCAAATTATTGACAACGGCCCTGGTATGACAGAGGAGGTACGCCGTAGATTATTTGAGGCGTTTTTTACAACAAAACCTATCGGTTTAGGTACAGGTCTAGGAATGTCCATCAGCTACCAAATTGTGGTAGAAAAGCACAAAGGTAGATTGCAGTGTATTTCAGCACCGAGTCAGGGCACAGAGTTCTTAATTTATATTCCAATTCAGCAGCAAGAGAGTAGTTTACTGAGCCAGGAAGCCTTGGTGTCAATAACCTCACCCACAAGGGGATGAGGCTTGTTCCTAACTATTCTGGTGACGTTGGCACTTCTACTCCACTTAATCAAAAGTCGAACATACGCAAGGAAGACGGCGATATTGTCGATACAGATCAAAGTACTGCGAGGGATATTTCACGGCAATCAATAACAACCTCCTTGCCTGGGGAAAAGTCCAGCGGTAATTCGCTACATCTTTGAGAATTGCATTGAGGATTTGCCGAGCCATTAGATAGTAGAACAACAGCTGATCGCGTTTGAGATCGCTTGAGTGTTTCTTGAGCCAGAGCGCTTGGTTCAGAGTGGACGATGCTGAGATGTGAAGTGCTGAGGTTTTGGGGCGTTCTTGAACAATCATCGTTTTTGACTTCCTAAGAGTACACAAATTTCCTATTGGAAGGCTTTAGTTCATATAGCCATTCCAACAAATTGAGGGCAGTGTATTATTAAAGACAAATACCAGCCTTAATTAAGTGAAAAATAGGCTGATTGAGTTGCAAAATCACCCTTGGCTATACACTTAAACTTACACTGGTCGAAGTGCTATGTGTGTTTGGTTAACTAAAGCATAGTCAGTTAAGGTCAAGAACTTGTAAAGATTAAAAACTATTATCTTTCTCCAACGAGAAAGCCCCTGGCATAAACGCCAGGGGCAATGATTTTTGTACTTGTTCAAACGTTAGGGAGGAAATGTCAAGAACTTGGAAAGGTTACTTTCACCTCATCCAGTTCGACCTTTTGAACTGCTGCTAGTTGAAGTTTTCTTCTTAGTGCTAGTTGAGGTGGTTGCCTTTTTCCCAGTCGTCTTACGGCTGCTTGACGATGTCCCCGTTGACTTCTGTGCCGTCGAGCCTTTTGACTTACTCGACTTGCTAGTCGATTTTTTCGTGGACGCTTTGGCTTCTAAAACCGTTAGTGCGGTTTCCATCGTCATGCTTTCTACCGATTCCCCTTCCGGAAGAGAAGCATTGATTTTCCCATGCTTCACATAGGGGCCGTAGGGACCATCGTAAATATTCACCGGTTCGCTATCTTTTGGATGTGTACCCAGTTCTCGTAATGGTTTCTTCGACTTGCTTGCGCCGCCACCGCGTCCCTTCTTCGGTTCGGCTAATAGTTCTAATGCACGTTCTAGGGTAATTGTCAATACATTGTCACTAGATTTGAGCGATCGGTAGTCTTTTCCCTCCTTGCCTTGGTCGTGAACCACGTAGGGGCCAAAGCGTCCCAGGCTTGCCTGAATTTTGCCACCAGTAGCGGGATGAACACCTAAGGTACGGGGTAGAGCCAGTAGACCAACTGCCATCTCCAACGTCACAGCCTCAATACTGACGCCCTTAGGGAGAGAAGCCTGTTTCGGTTTTTTGTTGTCCTCAGACACATCACCCAGTCGGACATAAGGACCGTAAGGACCAATCAATATGTAAATCGGCTCACCCGTTTCTGGATGCATTCCGACTTTATCGGGCCCTTCTGTTTTCTGTCGCAGCAGTACCTCTACCTGCTCCGGGTCTAGTTCAGCTGGCGTCAAATCCTTGGGGATCGAAGCTGTCACTACGCCATTGCCATTCTCCGCTTCGAGATAAGCCCCAAACTTACCGATACGAACCTTGGCTGCCAGGTTCTCCAGTTCAACGGTTCGGGCTTCATTAGGGTCAATCTGGCTTTCTTGTTCTTTAACCTGAGTCTCCAGCCCCTTCTCCCCCATATAAAATTCCCGCAGGTAGGGAAGCCATTCGGCTTCGCCAGTCGAAATTTCGTCAAGGGTCTGCTCCATCTTAGACGTGAAGCTGTTATCCACAAGGTTGGGAAAGTACTTTTCTAGCAAGCCAGTGACGGCAAATGCGGTGAAAGTGGGAGCCAAGGCATTGCCGTTCATCTGGGCGTAACCCCGGTCGATAATCGTGCCAATGATGCTGGCATAGGTACTGGGACGCCCAATCCCTTCACTTTCGAGTGTTTTCACCAAAGACGCTTCGGTATAGCGTGCTGGAGGCTGGGTTTCGTGACCGTCGGCTTCGAGTTCAAGACAGTTAGGATGGTCGCCCACCTTGAGGGGTGGCAAAATTACTTCCTGGTCTTCTAAGGCAGCGTCTGGGTCATCGGACCCTTCGACATAGGCGCGTAAGTAACCGGGGAAATCAATACGCTTGCCACTGGAGCGAAAACCCGCGTCTTCGACTTGCAGCTGAACTGTGATTTGAGTTTGCTGTGAGTCCGCCATTTGACAGGCGACGGTGCGCTTCCAAATCAGGTCGTAAAGAGCAAGTTCTCGACCGCTAAGACCTGTTTCTTTGGGGGTACGGAAGGTACTGCCGGCAGGACGAATGGCTTCGTGGGCTTCTTGTGCGCCTTTGCTTTTGGTGGTGTACTGGCGGGGTTTCGGGCTGAGGTATTGTTTGCCGTACTTTTGCTCGACGCAGCTACGTGCTGCGGCGATCGCTTGATCAGACAGATGCACCGAATCCGTCCGCATATAGGTAATATACCCCTGCTCATACAGACTTTGAGCTGTCCGCATCGTATCACGAGCCGACAGGCGCAGTTTCCGGTTGGATTCCTGTTGTAGTGTCGAAGTCGTAAACGGCGCAGAAGGTTTGCGGACGACTGGTCGTTCTTCTATGTCACTAACTGTCCAAGTTTTATCAGTCAGGCGTTCTTGCAGTTCTCTGGCTTCAGCTTCATTCAGCAGCCTCACCTGCCGTCCCGCAATAATTTGACCCGTGTTGGCATCAAAGTCGCTGCCAGTTGCCACCTTAACCCCAGCCAGAGATACTAGCCGTGAGTCAAAGGAGGTTTTCTCCTGCTCCAGAATTGCCTTCAAATCCCAGTAGCTACCCTGACGGAAAGCCCGACGTTGACGTTCTTTGTTTACTAATAGGCGCACGGCTACGGACTGGACACGGCCCGCAGATAAACCCCAAGCGATTTTCTTCCACAGCAGGGGAGAGAGGGTATAACCTACCAGTCGGTCTAAAATCCGTCGTGTCTCTTGAGCATGTACGAGCTGCTCATCGATATCACGGCAGTTTTTCAGGGCTTTTTTAATCGCTTCTTGGGTGATTTCATGAAACACCATCCGCTTAGTGGGAACTTTCGGCTTCAGCAGTTGCAGCAAATGCCAGCTTATGCTTTCCCCTTCACGGTCTTCGTCTGTGGCAAGAACTAGCTCATCGGCTTCTTTGAGGGCGTCTTTGAGTTGCTGAACAACTTTCTTTTTATCTTTGGGAACGACGTACAGGGGTTCAAAGTTAGCATCCACGTTCACCCCCAGCTGCGCCCAGTGTTCGTCTTTCACGGCCGTCGGAATTTCACTGGCGGACTGAGGGAGATCACGAACATGTCCCATTGACGCCTCGACGCGATAGCCAGAGGGTAAGTAGTTACGAATGGTACGGGCTTTGGTAGGAGATTCAACTATGACGAGGGTTGACATGACAACTTCCGGAAAAATAGCGGCTGGCTAGACAGTCAAATTTGAAGAAGAGAGAGCCAAATGTCAATAGGGGTTGTTCCAAAGGAGGCTGAGGTAATGCCCACGGGGGAGCGATTCGCTTATGCGGCAAGCCGAGCATACGCGTAGTGCGTTTGCTTCGCTTCACACCAGCCTTATTGCTAAATGTAGCTTGCTCTCTACTTATAGCTTTATAACTGATATCAATAGTGACCCCCACCTCTACGGATTGTGTCACAATGGATGCAAACGCCCGGTCAGGGGTCATTTATCGCTGTGACATCAAAGCAAAAGTTGGAGAAAGACTGATGCAACCGATTCGACAAGGTGATGTGATCTTACTACCTGTACAGCAGACCGTTAGTGCAGCGGCTCCACAGGAGCTGGGGCAAAAACTGCCTCACCTGACCTTAGCAGAAGGCGAGGTGACAGGACACTCACACCGTATCAGCGAAGGACAGGCTGAGTTGTGTGAAAAAGGTGGCACCCTATATCTGCGTGTGCTTTCAGAAACCGCAACTTTAACTCACGAAGAGCATAAGGCAATTCAAATTCCTCAAGGCAGTTGGATGGTTCGGATTCAGCGAGAATACGAGCCTCAAGGCTGGCGATATGTCGCTGACTAAGATTGAAAGCCTTACACCTGAGCAAGAAGCGCTGATTCCGGTATATCGGGAGAAGTGGAAAGCCATCGCCCTCTCCACCGAACCAATTAACCGTCAAAAGGCTTCTGACGCCGTAAAAGCCGCCTACATAGCAGTTGATAAAGAAGAGCCTGAAATTCTTTTTTTTGATAGCCCTAATTTAATGCTGTATCATGCAGCTTTACATAAAGCTGTTCTGAGTCAACCAGATGCCTCACTGAGAAACCTACTGGCTCAACTGCGAGGTAAACTGGAATGCCATCTGTGGAAGCAATTAAACAAACAACTGAAGGCGCAAATACAGAACCAGTTTTGGAGCGAAACTTGGAGTGAACCTTGGCGAGAAAGTGTTCAAGAACCGTGGCATCCTCTTTGGAGCCAACTAGGTGATCAACTTTATCGCTCATGGAGTTACTTCATTCATGACTGCATTCGACCGGAAGAATTAGCTCGTCAGGGCAGTTGGCTTGATTTTTGTGCCTCAGTCTTAGGCTGTTCTTATGAAAAGAAAATATGGGAAGCATTTTATTCGCTAGCTACAGAGTGTGGTTGGATTCTTGCTTTTAAAAAGATTTGCTTCGTTTGCGATCGCCCCATCAAATTCTCCTTTGACCGTGAAAATCGCCTTCACGCAGAAGGAGAACCCGCGATTCGGTTTGTCGATGAATTTAGTGTGTACGCCTATCATGGTGTAACGTTACCCGAAAAATACGGAAAACTGCACCCGAACCAGTGGCAAGCACAATGGCTTCTAGAAGAACACAACACAGAACTTCGTCGAGTATTAATTCAGGAAATTGGCTACGAGAGAATTTGCCAAGAATTGCAAGCTACTGAATTGGATTCTTGGCAGGAATATACTCTATTAATAATCGAATATGTCGATATAGAGCCAATTTATTTATTAAAAATGACCTGCCCTAGCACGGGATTCATTCACGTCTTACGGGTGCCACCTGATATTCAATCAGCTAGAGAAGCAATACGGTGGGTAAATTGGGGAATCAATCCAGAAGAATTTGCCGTACAAACTTAAAATTGATTTAGCGGTAGTCTCATTCCCCGTGCCAAAATTGCTCGAACCAGAATACTCAGCCATGACTACGGTTTGAAATTTTACTAGTTATCGAGATTTCTGACTCTACTTTAAGGTACGACCAGCAGACAAAGTTATCCCTCTATGCTGAATATGGGATTTCTGACTACTGGATATTTAACCTGCTAGAAAACCATCTGGAGACATATAGTGAACCCTATCAAGATAGACAGGCCAAATTCAGCTATCGCTCAAAACGAATTGTTCTGTCAAATGAGGTAGTTACGCTGCCCTGTTTTCCTGACTTATCTTTAGATTTAACTGAGATTTTTCCCTAAGCAAACTGAATTGGCGCTAATCTGAGCAATCCGCACGAATTCCGGCAAGATTATCGCCTAAGATCACTATATAGAGCGAACTTTGCTCCCAAAGTGGTTACGATCGCCGATAAGATAAGAAAGTTAATCTTGAAACCGAGATAACCATAGACAATACCAATAGCACCTATGGATTTTGCCAATCTTGCTGCCCAGCTGAATGCCGGGATAATTTTACCAGAGGGAATTGTAATTATTACCCTCTTGCTGGTTTTATTGATTGACCTAATTGCTGGCAGGGGTTCCGCCAATGGAATTCCCTATGTGGCCATTGGGGGTCTTCTTACTGCTCTAGTCGTCCTGTACTACGAATGGGATGTTGCCGACCCGATCGGCTTTTTCGGGGCGTTCAATGGTGACGCCATGAGTATCGCGTTTCGCAGCATCATTGTCTTGTCAACTGCTGTAACGATTTTGATGTCAATTCGCTACGTGCAGCAGTCTGGCACATCCCTAGCAGAATTTATCAGCATTCTGCTCTCGGCTACCTTGGGGGGAATGTTCCTGTCGGGAGCAAATGAGCTAGTAATGATTTTTATCTCATTGGAAACATTGAGTATTTCGTCTTACCTGATGACAGGTTACATGAAGCGTGACCCCCGTTCCAATGAGGCAGCG
>DATNPI010000632.1:0-2160 GCA_036703325.1 Coleofasciculaceae cyanobacterium | reverse complement strand
GCGATCGAGTTTTTATCCAAAGGGCAGGAAACAAATTCACCCGAAAATATTGGAGATAGACTCTCCCGACTGATTAATTATTTTCGTTCCTCACGCTGTCTGCTAGTACTGGCGGCAAAGCTATGTAATCGGTTCATTTCTGTTGATAATTTCCCACAAAAATTGTTAATAGATTTGTTTATTTAAGGGATATCGAATCCCTTAAAATTAACGCGGGGTAGTCCATCTATCAAGGGGGCTAAACCAGAGATATACAGCCCAGAGCTTTAGTGAGGAGGTCTTATAGCTCCCCCAAACCCCCACATAAGATAAGTTTTTTAAGGAAAATTTGTTTTTCAAAGAAAAGTAGGCTTAACTGGAGTGATAACTCATGTAGCAAGGGACGCATTTAGCGCATCTATCTAGGGATTGACTTTTGCAAAGTTTGTCAGGGTGCTCGCATAAAAAGCAAAGCAAACAACGATAGGTAATGCAGCTACAGAGCAATAGTTTACGTTTGCAAGCTCTCTAATCTATATGCACCATCTGCTTCGCTCATTTTTTAGATTTGCAAGAACTCTCAGAGGCATTATTGCTTTGGGAATGACGAGTTTCTTGCTCATTATCGGCATCACCATGGCGAAAGCAACAGCCCAAAGTACTGGTGACGTGCCACTCTCTAGGACGGCGGCGGCACAAATTCAAGCCTTAGTACAAGAAAAGCAGTCACGCAATCCAGCACAACAGAAAATTAGTTCGGCCCTCCTGTACACCGCTAAAGCTAGACGTGGGGATGCCCTCCTTAGAAGTGTTCCCAGCCTCCCTTCATTTATTAACTCAAACGCACTTTTTAAGGTCACTCCTGATGGCAAGGTGCAGGTTGAGATCAAGACGAAATCTCCAGTTACACCAGACCTACTTAAACAAATCGAGGCGACTGGGAATCAAGTCCTCTCTGCTCCTAGTGGCTACAACACGATAGTAGCCCTCGCATCCCTTGACCAACTTGAGTACTTAGCCTCGTTCTCAGGAATCAGAAAGATCAGTCCTTTCATAGAACCAAGATTACTCAGGGGTACGAGCGAACAGGAGGGAGAGTCCATAACAATCAATGACCTATCTCCAGCCAGTGATGGTCAAGATGTTTCTACTGTCGAACAGGTGGAAGAGCGTCTTGCCACATTACCTCAATTTAGGCAGCTCCTAGCTCAAGTCCCAGGAGCCCCGATTACCAACGTTGGTAGCGTGACATCAGAGGGGGATATTGCTCATGGAGCGGCGGTTGCACGTTCCACCTATAAGGTTGATGGCAGTTGGACGAAGAAGATTGGGGCTGTCACACAAACACAACGGGTGAAGATCGGTGTAATCTCAGACAGCTACAACAACCTCAATGGTGCTGCCGCCGATATCACTAACAAGGATTTACCAGCGGATGGCGTCACCTTAGTTGGTAGTGGCGACCTGGAGTCTGGTGGGATAGACGAAGGGCGAGCCATGTTGCAGATTATTCACGACTTGGTTCCTGGGGCGAAGCTCTATTTTGCGACAGCATTTAACAGTGATGCAGATTTCGCCAACAATATTCGCGCCCTTCGCAAAGCTGGTTGTGACATTATCGTCGATGATATTATCTACTATCGTGAGCCAGTCTTTCAGGACGGAATCATTGCCCAAGCTGTTAATGATGTGACCGCAAGTGGTGCCTTGTACTTCTCCTCGGCTGGTAATGAAGGTAATAAGAATGATGGTACTTCGGGGGTTTGGGAAGGAAATTTTGTCGATGGCGGTGCAGCACCCTTTGGACTGAGTGGCAGGGTTCATAAATTTAGCAAGACTGCCGTGTCTAATCGCATAACCAAGCAAGCTGATCCGCTCACTCTACAGTGGTCAGACCCCTGGGGTCAATCTAGCAACGACTATGACCTCTATCTATTGAATCCCGCAGGGACGCAGGTGGTTCTTGCTTCGACAGACCTTCAAAGCGGCAACGGTGACCCCTTTGAAGGACTTTTTTATTCCATACCTTCTGGCTACCGGGTAGTTGTTGTCCAGTCCAGCGGTCAGCGGCGTTACTTGCATCTGAATACGCAGCGAGGACAGTTGGCAATTAACACCCGTGGTCAAACTTGGGGGCATTCGGCTGCTGAGAAGGCTTTTAGTGTTGCGGCTGTGAAAGCT
>DATNPI010000220.1:0-4624 GCA_036703325.1 Coleofasciculaceae cyanobacterium | reverse complement strand
GGATGTTGCGGGGTTTGAGACGCCCTTTGATTTCTCGAAACCACTGGGGATTCAACTCACCTAGGTGGTTTACTAAATTCAGTGCCATAGTAATTTGTGTCTCTGTAATATAGAAGCTTGTTGCGTTCAACCTTAATTTAGTTAGGAGTTGCTTCAAAACTCAAAACTTTTCAAGATGCCTGCTGATGACCCAGCTTGAGAAAGATGGTTTCCAGGTCTTCCTGGGTGCAATGGAATTCAGTGAGAGGGATATCAGCGGCAATAAGCGATCGCAAAAGCTTTGCACAATCCTCTTGACCCCCTGAAAAGTGAATTCGTATACGCCCAGTTTCCGGCAACACCTCCCAATTTTCGACTAATGGATGATTCTTCAGTTCTGCTTGCAGGATTTCTGAAGAACCCAGCGTTGACAAGAAGATTTGCTGGCGACCTAGACGTTGGTACAACTCTTGTAATGATGCACTCTCTACTAGATACCCTAGTTCCATAATGCCGACTGACGTACACAGTTCTGCCAAATCACTGAGGACGTGTGACGAAATGAGAACTGTCATCCCCGCTTCTTGCAACGTCTTGATAATTTCACGAAACTGCATCCGGGCGATCGGGTCAAGACCGGAAACCGGTTCATCCAACAGTAGCAGAATCGGCTCGTGAATAATCGTCCGGGCAAGGCTGAGACGCTGTTTCATCCCTCGTGAGAGGGTAGAAATTATACTATTACGCTTATTGGTCAGTTGTACCAGTTCCAAGACTTCCTGTAGGCGTCGGCGGCGTCGTGGTTCTCGCAAGCGATACAGACGTGCAAAATAGTCCAGGTAGTCCCAGACGGTTAAGTCATCATAAAGCGGATAGTCATCTGGTAGATACCCCAAGCGCCGCTTCAAGGTTGGATTGCTGTCATCCCGCAAAAGGCGATCGCCATTAATATAAATTTCACCAGTTGTTGGTTCCTCGGCCGCTGCCAACATCCGAATCAGTGACGTTTTGCCAGCACCGTTCGGACCAATCAGTCCGTAAACTTCACCCACTTCTACCTGTAAGTCAACATCATTGACAGCAATATATCGGTCAAATTGCTTGGTGAGTCCACGAGTGGAAATTGCCAGTTCTTTTACCATAGTGTTCTAGAGCTAAACAATCAAATAGTTCCTTATAGCTAGAGCCGCTTTCCTAATACACCCGCTTTGGCTAAAAAAGCTGCTGTTAGTAAATGCCAGTTGTAATCAACAATGCTCAGAGTGAATAGCCTTTTTGCAATGTCTGTCTTTAGATTAGTTTCTGGCTATGTCTGCCTTTAGATCAGTTAAGTTCCTAGGCGTGAACGCTAAATTGAGGATAGTTAACGATTAATCTATCCCAGATCAGTATTAAGCCGTCTTGGTATAAAGGAGACAATTATTGTGAGTGAGAACCAACAGGCGTGGAATAAGCCTCAAGAAACAGCTGAACCTCTTACGACGGGTCAAGCCTATGCTGGTACAACAGGCACAAGCACAAGTACTAGGTTAGTGACAGAAGAAAATCAGCCTACTGTTACTGGTCAACCCTATGCTTCTGCTGTAGGCACAGGTATGAATCCTACGTTAGCTAGTAGTGGTCAATCCAGTGCTTCTGCTCTAGGCACAGGTATGAACTCTACACAAAATCAGCCTCCTGTTAGTGGCCAATCTAGTGCTTCTGCTCTAGGCACAGGCATGAATTCTACACAAAATCAGCCTACTGCTAGTGGCCAATCCGGTGCTTCTGCACTAGCCACAGGTATGAATTCTACGTTAGGTAGAGCACTGATAGGAGGACTCGTTGGTGCTACGTTGGGCACCTTAGCGGGCGCTTTGGCTGGGAAGAAAACCTCCGAGGGTATTAACCACGCTGTAAAAGGTGTAGGGGACGCACTAAAGACTGTAGCTGGGGGTCTTAACCTGACTGCTAAAGGTCTAGGGGAGGCAGCTAAGAGTGTAGGCGAGGGTGTTAGCCACGCTGTAGTAGGTAGTACATCCGACCTAGTTAAGGGTGCATCTGAGAATCTCAAGCCAGTTGTAGAAGGTGCATTGGACGCCGTTAAGGATACAGCTGAGAATGCCAAGCAATCTGCTGTAGGTATGACGGACGCTGTCAGGGACACCGTCAAGAATACAGCTGAGAATGCCAAGCAATCTGTAGTAGGTGCAGCGGACGCTGTCAACAACACCGTCAAGAATACAGCTGAGAATGCCAAGCAATCTGTAGTAGGCGCAGCGGACGCTGTCAAGGATACCGCTGAGAATGCCAAGCAATCTGCTGTAGGTGTACTAGATGCGGCAAAGAATACAGCTGAGGATGCCAAGCAATCTGAGAATCAGAGCTTCAATCAATCTGAAGAGCGGTCGGTTGTTGTAGATACTAATCCGGTCATCGCTACTGGTGAGGTCAGCAATAAGCAGTACGTCGAACCTCAGACACCCGACCTATCAATTCCAATGGAGAAAGATCGGTTTATTATCGATCAAACTATTGATGTAGACCCTAGTGCAGCAGACTTGAATGAAGGGGAAGTCGCTGGGAGGGAAATATCAAGAGAAACCACTGACTCAGAAGTAACCTTTGGGTCGTGAAAAATTCAACGTTTGTAACGTTGAAGTTGAAGATAAAATCCCTGAGGCAGAGTTAGAGCTTGAGTATTCAGGTCTTAACGCTAGCGATAACACCAAGACACTGTAACGACGGCTCACGCTTCAGAGAGACTTCACTTGGCTTATAGCCTAGAGCATTGCAAAAAGGTAGTCATAAACATCTAAGGATAAACAGCATTTCCTTGTTTTGATATAGACAGGGTATCCTTACAAGTTTATGACTACCTGCAACAAGAATAACTAGCAGGTTAGGCGACCTATTTCTTTTAGTCCTGTCAAACGAAGGAAAAGAAGGTCTAATTGCCACTTTTTAGTCGTATGACTAGACGGGCATTACGGGACTTTAGTACCAAAGAGAAGATTAAGATGAGTGAACACGACCAGGTTTTAGATATAGATAGCGATGAAATAAGGGTTGAACAGCTTCCACACCAAAGTGATACTTATTCAGCAGAGAATACCAAGGGTAATGGATTAGCTAAAAGTGTAGCAATTGGAGCACTCGTTGGTGTTACTTTGGGCGCAATAGCGGGAGCCTTGGCTAATAAGGGTACAGCCGAGAGGGTTAACCGAACTGTAAAAGGTGTAGGAGACGTCGTTAAGAGAGCAGCTGAGGGTGTCAACAATACAGTGAAAGATGTAGGGGACGCCGCTAAGAATGTCGCTGAGGGCGTTAACTACACTGTAAAAGATGTAGGGGGCACGGTTAAGACTACTGCTGACGGGGTTAGCGACACGGTAAAAAGTACAGTGGACGCCGTCAAGGGTACAGCTACGGATGTTAACGACACGGTAAAAGGTACAGTGGACGCGGTCAAGAGTGCAGCGGAGGATGTTAAGCAATCTACTAATCAGGATGTCAAGGTACCTGAAAAGCAGAGGACTTACATTTTAGTTCCAGTGGAGGACGAGCAAGCTGTTGAGCAAACTAACCCTGTAAATGCTGGAAGTCGGTAGCGTCTGGTGAAGCTGAACTTAAGAAGAAAGCGATCGCTCATGGCTTAAAAATTTCTGCGCCACTATATATTAATGCTGGCAAACTAGTATTTTACTATTTTTAGGTAGATTTGCCTTGACATTGTGTACCGCTGGCGATCGCGTCGGCGGTTTTGTCTTAGGGGCATTATTCATGAAAACTGCGAAAAAGGCTGGGAATTCATATTCTCTCCTGGGATTGATGCAACTACTCGATAATTAACTATCATTTGTAGCTAAGCTCGACGCAATAGGCTCTTCGGATTCTTTCGGTGAATAATAATTATGAGTTGGTTAAAAAGACTTTTTGGTATGGAAAAATCCCAAAATCCTCAACAGTTCACAAACGAGCCAAATCAACAATTCACAAACGAGCCAAACACCAATAAAAACCAGTCAAACAAGCAGGGCTTTTCTGCGGTGTGGCAAGCCATAGTAGAAGAAGCGATAACGGCTATAGCATATTGGCTTGTGAGCTTGGTAAAGCAGGGTTTAGAGTCTAAGAAAACCGCTCCAGTTCCTCCTCCACAAGACCCTGTACCGAATCGCATGGCTGGACTAGAGGAATTATTGCCAAAAGTTAGTACCTTAATGGAACAATTGTCCCAGCGGAGTCAAGCAATGATTGCCCTAGAAAGCCGTCTAGGTGCTATGGAGCAATTGTTGGAAGGAGGTAGTGGCTCAACTCAAGAAGTTGCTCCATCTAGTCAGGTAATGACTGCCCTAGAGAGTCGCATAGCCAAAGTGGAAAGCTTACTGGGGAGTGTTGAACTTCTAACCGAACAAATTAGTCAATTTAGCCAGAGTGTAACGGTGCTAGAGAGCCGTATGGCAAAAGTGGAAAACTTACCAGAGAGTGTTGAACTTCTAACCGAACAAATTAGTCAATCTAGCCAGAGTGCAATGGCGCTAGAGAGCCGGATGGCAAAAGTGGAAAACTTACCAGAGAGTGTTGAACTTCTAACCGAACAAATCAATCGATCTAGCCAGAGTGCAATGGCGCTAGAGAGCCGGATGGCAAAAGTGGAAAACTTACC
>DATNPI010000181.1:0-4496 GCA_036703325.1 Coleofasciculaceae cyanobacterium | reverse complement strand
GTCCCAAATTTTGGCGGTCTTATCAGATGATGCGGTGACAATCTGCTTGCCATTGGGGCTAAAACTGGCGCTAATTACAGGACTAGTATGGCCTTTGAGGTCGGCTACAAGCTTGCCCGATGTGTCCCAAATTTTGGCGGTATTGTCTAATGAGGCGGTGAGAATCTGCTTGCCATCGGGGCTAAAACTGGCGCTATTGACATAACTAGTATGCCCTTTGAGCTGCGTCCGCTCCTGGATAGTATCCAGAATCGTCTGTAAAGCCAACATCGGAGTGGCAGTGGGATAGTTTTCCAGGGGGCGATTCTTAACCAACGCTTTCAATTCCTGCCCCGACTGCATGGCGGATAATAAGGCTTCTATTTGTTGAAACTCAAATTGTGTGAGAGCATTCATCCCATCCCGCTCTAGCCTCGTCCCGGTCTGAGCTTCTTTCAGGTCTTGGTAAGCCTTGCCTGCAAATCCCCCGATGACGGCGGCGGCAACCAAAGAGATTGCCAAGACGCCAGACCCCAGGAGAATGCGCTGATTGGCTTTCTTGTTCTTTTCTTCGGCTTTCTGATTGGCATCCTCTAAAATCTGCCTCGCCTGTTCAGCTCGTTTCAGTTCCTCCTGAGTCAACTGGCGTTGAGCTTCTGCCTCTTGGCGTTGCTTTCTTTCTTTTTCCAGTTCTGCAATTAACTCATTTAACCTCGGTTCTTGTTGCTGGCGGATAAACGCGGCTAAATAGTCATGTACCAGTTGATAGCGCTCAGCAGGAATTTCCGGTAACAGCAACACCAAGCCGGATTTCACAAAAATCTGCAACACCAAATCTAAGGGGCTGATTTCTGAGTCATCGGTTTCGGATAAAGTTCGATCCCGCCTAGGGCTTGTGTTCAAACCCGGAGATCCCCCCCAGCCCCCCTTAACAAAGGGGGAGAATTCAGTCAAAGTCCCCCTGTCTTGCTCGAAGTTTTGGGGAAGCAAAGCTACACCCAAAATTCGAGCGCTTTTTAAGGGGGATTTAGGGGGATCTAAATCTGATGGAAAAATCATCACCGCAAGGTATGGCTGCAAATCTCGTTCTAGTTCAGCACGAGTCCGCAGGGGACGAGTCCCTTTTTCATCCGTGAGCAAGTACAGCACCAGTTCAGCCGCTTGCTGATTCTCAGTCCCGCAGCTTTCTACAACTTCGTTTAAATAACGCTTGACTAATTCTTGCTTGGTGCCAAATTCCCGATATTTGGTCAATGTGGTAATCTGGTCGGTTTGCAGTTGCGCCCCCACCACCTGCAACTCAATCGGGCGCACTTCCCCTAACTCACTGGCTAAATCTTGGACTAATTGCTCAATTAAATCAGAGTCCAAGTGAAAACTAGAGCGTTCGGTTAAGCGCTCAATGATGCTCCTAGTATCCTTACGGGAAAAGTTCCCCAAGGGATAGCGGACATTCTGGGTGAGAATATCATTACCGATAATCTTCATGCTGGGCAAGCGATCGCACTCCAGCAAATAGTGCAAATAATCCTCCCGCAGCGAGAGGATGACCTTCACCGACAAAATATTGAGGCACTTGCCCACAAATTCCCAAAAGCGCTGCCGTTCCCCAGCATCAGGATAGACAAAGAAGAACTCTTCAAACTGGTCAAAAATCAGTACTGTCCGCAGATTAAGCTGTTCGCTTTGCCGCAACTGTTCCAAGAGGGTGGCTTCCGAGTTCAACCCCAAACCTAACCCCCCCGTCTGACTCCCCTCTCCGGCAAGAAGAGGGGTTGGGGGAGAGGTTCGATTCCCCTTCTCCCCTATCGCCTCTGCCAATACCTGCCCTAATTCCCCCACCCAGTTGGTGTAAACTCGCATCGGCACGGGCAAAACATCCGACGTGCCAATCGCTTTCTGTTTCAACGCAGGCACCAATCCCCCATTCACCAGGGAACTTTTCCCCACCCCAGATGGCCCGTGAATCACAATTAGCTTGCAGTCATTGCGACCAATTCGCTCAATCAAACGTTCTACATCCAACTGACGCCCAGACGCGGCAATTTCTGGAGCAATACTCTCTTGACTCTCAACCGGCGTCAGGGCTAACTTAGCCCGTCGTTGGGGCTGTATCCAAGCTGCACCCACAAACGCCCGCAACCCATACTGCTGCTCAATCGATTGCTGCTCCAGTTTCAGTTCAAAGGCGTTGAGATATTGCTTTTGCTTAAAGTAAAGCGTCCGTAAATGGCAGAGGATATCAATATATAATCGGGTGTCATAGTCAGGACTCCCCAATTCCTTGGCGTCTTCTAAGTTACGGGTAGCCTCTTGAGTTTGGTTTAATTGTTGTTCCGCTTTAGCCAAAATAAACTGATATTGACTTTTGGCATAGGAGAGGAGAGATTGATTCAGTTGTTCATCTACAACCCCGGCCTGATTTGATAAGGGAACGCTGGGAACTGTTGCTAAAACTTGTATAGCATTCTCCGCTAATTCCTTGGCTTTTCTCCCCTCATGATTGGCTAGAGCCGCCTCGGCTAAAAAGCCATAATCTTGAGCCAGTTCTATCGGTTTACCTTCAGCTTGATGCTGCTCTAAAGCCTGTTGAGCAAGCGTTTTCAACCGTTCCCATTCTTGGAGATGACGCAAAATTTTGCCAAAACTCCGAATCGAATTCGCTACTAAGTCCGAACGGTTAGCTTTCTCAAAAACGTCCAGACATTGCCGCAGATAATCCCTCGTTGCTTGCCAGTCAGGATGCTCGATTTCCCGATATGACAGCGCTTTTTGGTAATAACTTAGTGTGATATAATAAAGGACTCTACCCTGCGCTTCTAAATGATTCGTTTGCTGCCAAAGCTCTAATCCTTTTTGATAGTGCGCTAAAGCTGTATGCAGATGAATCGCGACCGATTCACTAAAGCCGAGTAGGGATTCTATAATCGCCTTGAGTTCGAGGTTTAATTCGGGTTCACGACGTTGTAAATCCTGACAAGCTTGTTTAATTTCCTGACAACTTTCTTCAGAAAAGGCTAAATTGTCCGCCAAGAATTGCTCGGCAGTTTGCTTGAGGAAATTTACCAAGTCATCGGTGGCGATCGCAAACTCTGTTGTTGTCGCCCAACTCTCAAAATCCGGTGCCAACCGCATGAGTTTCTTCAGGATTTCATCATTAACCCAAAGCACTAATGGGAAATGGAAATGCTTGGGAAACTCATCCCTCACTTGATTGGTTGCCGTTAACAGATGATCGAGGTCATCCACGGATTCCAAGCCAAATACCATCAAAACATCTGGCTTTTCTGTCCCCAGTTCGTTCTGAATCCTGGCATAGAGAGTTTTTTCCGACGCCTTCAGTTCCAGAACGCGGATTTCGACACTTGTCAGTTCTCGCAACCGCTCTACCAGTTGCGATCGCAATCGAGTATAGTTACAACGAGCCAAAAACAGCTTGAACTGCCCAACCGACGCCTCAAGCGCCCAAGCGAGTTCCTCCAACGCCTCCTCGTTGTCAGCTGCAACATCTTGAGGTGGATGCTCCTCACTCATGGCTGCAACTCTTTCGCCTCTGCCAAAATCGGATTAATATCAAACCAAGATTCACCGCCATCGCGATATTCAAAGACCAACCGACTACGAATCAGCGTTTGATAGCCTTGGTCACCACTGACCTTTTTCCGTTGCTGAACCTTACGTAGCAATTCCCACTCGTCATCAGAGATAGGCATGGTCATCTCATTGCGGCGAGAACGAATCACCTCTTCGAGAGTGCCACGAGATAGAGGCAGTTGTCTTCCCTTTTTAATCCAAGAATTGAGCAGTCTTAGTAAGTCTCTGACATGACCTCCACTCACCTGGCACAGGCGGTCTAAAGTTTCAGCACTGTCAAAGATTTCGGGAATTTTGTCCTTGCGTTGGTCTTCATCCAAGTCGGGAAAAGCCCTCGCCAGCACCATTTGTCGTAGCAGTCCCATTCCCGCTTCACAGTGGCTACCATCAGTAAGCTGTACAGGCACCATCGGCAACACCTTCGGTTCTTCTGAAAACCGCTGGGTGAGGTTGCCATAGTCATTGGAGAACTTCAATGCGAGTGGCATTGTATAGACCAGATGACAATGCAGCTTAGTTAAACACTCACCCTGATCGACAAACAGGTATTCCTGTTGCGGACGCCCCCAACCCTTCTGGCGATTATCAATGCGATCGAGATTATCCACAATCACCACCAGTCCTTTTTTGCCTAGCTGTTTGAGAGAAGCGATCGCAGGTTCTAGCAGTTCCTGATTAATTGCTTCCAATAGCTGAGTTTTCTGTGGTCCTAGATACTGGTTGAGTTTCTCCCGCAGCGTTGCGTCACTTTTCGCCTTAGTCGTGATTTCACCAATTCCTAAATAGAGGGAAAACTTTTCCTTGTCCGAAGTAATACCGACATCACCAACTGAATCACCAAGAATCTTCGCTCCGGGAACCTTAAATTTTACCCCCGTCACCTCAGAGTTCAAGACCTTAACTGCCCCTTGCAGCAACTCCTT
>DATNPI010000174.1:0-6882 GCA_036703325.1 Coleofasciculaceae cyanobacterium | reverse complement strand
ACATATGAGGAGAGTCAGTTATTAGCAAAATTTGCTTGACTCCCTGGGGTTGTAAAACTGTTGCTGTGAAACGAGCGTTTTCCTCAGTCGTTCGAGAACACTCTTCGTAAGCTAACGTTTGATTTGGAATACCTTCTGCTTTTAGTAACCGAATCATGTGAGGAGCGTCTACCGTACCACTAGCGAAAATTAAAGGTGCTCGATTTGCTCTCCAAAGTTCAGCAGCAATTTTCACTCTAGATTGTCTAAATTCATCTCCGCGCCCTAACAAAACAATGGCATCTGCATTGACACCAAGATCTGGGGGAAGAAACTTAACCAGTGCTTTGGTTGCCACAGCAATAGTTAACGGGAAAGTGGCGATGAAGTAAATCAGCAATAAAACGCTTGCCACACCCAAGAACAGACGCTTCCAAGCCAGTTGTGGAATTAACCAAGGTAGTCCGATCATTGCTGCAAGTGGCAGTAAGATTAGGGCGGGTGTCGTGAGCCAAGTAGAAACGATTGTCTTCAGGACAAGCCATTGGCTAGTGGGGCGATCGCATAAAGCTGGGTCAAGCATTGAACTTAACTCTTCATCCTGCAACTACACTCACCGCCATACTAGGCTAGGCTCAAGCTAGGTGGCAAAATGCAATCTAATATAACCTTGCTTACACCGAAGTAGGTTGCTTGACTTGAGACTCTAGAATCGAGCCATAGAGGGGGCTATTACTCATCAGTTCATCATGAGTACCGTGTGCTACCAGCCGTCCTTTATCCATTAGCAAAATTCGGTCAGCATTGCGTACTGTACTAATGCGCTGGGCAATTACGAAGGCCGTGCAAGTATGAAGGCGCATTAGTTCATCGAGAGAATCTTGGATTTGTGCAGCCGTTCTGGCATCGACGGCTGAGGTGCTGTCGTCCAGGATGAGGATGCGGTAGTCGGTGAGTAGGGTTCGAGCGATCGCAATTCGTTGTTTCTGTCCCCCCGATAAACCCACTCCTCGTTCACCCACAATCGTCTCATAGCCATCGGGCAAGCTGGCGATGAAATCGTGGATTTGAGCGGTTTTTGCCACCTCAATCACTTTTTCTAAAGGTGCATCTGGTTTAGCGTAGGTGATGTTATCGCGGATGGTGCCAGAGAACAGTGTTGTTTCTTGGAAGACGATGCCAATGTGCGATCGCAAACTTTCCAACGTCAAATCCCGCACATCCCGCCCATCAATGCGAATCGCTCCGGCTGTGACATCGTAGAAGCGGGGAATCAGGTTCATAATCGTACTTTTACCAGAGCCAGTCATCCCCAGAATGGCGATGAGTTCTTTTGGCTTGGTTTCAAAGGAAATGCCTTTAAGTGCTTCTGCTGTCGCTCCTGGATAGCGGAAATGGACATTTTCGAAGGTGATTCGACCGCCGCATTTATCAAAGGGTACAGCATTGGGGCGATCGCGAATTTCAATCTCTGCATCCACAACTTCATAAACTCTTTCTGCCGAAGCGGCTGCCTGTGCAATCACGGGTGCTGCAAAACCAATCAGCAAAATTGGCTGGAGGATAAACAGCAGGTAGGAGTTAAATGCTACCAATTCGCCAATTGAGAAGCTGCCGCCGATTACCTCTGCGCCGCCATAGCCTACCACTGCCACCGTAATCAAATTACTCATCAAAAAAATCACCGGGAAGGTGTTGCGGATGGCGTGAATCGTTTGCATATTCACCGCAATCAGGTCATTGTTAAGCTGGGTGTAGCGAGACATTTCAGCGGGTTCGCGTACAAAGGCTTTCACAACCCGGACGCCAAACAAGTTTTCTTGCAAAACAGCATTGAGGTCACCGAGTTTCTCTTGTACTAGACCGAAAAGCTTTTCATTTTTTGTGAAAAACTGAGCCAGCAAAAATGCCGCAATCGGCACCACAACAAGAGTAATCAGCGCCAGTTGCCAGTTCATTATCAGCAGAATCGTAGAGATGCTAACCAAAGTAACTACTGAACCAATTACCTGGATGAGACTAGTGCCTAGAAAGGTGCGGATTTGTTCGATATCGCTAGTAATGCGGGTCAGTAGTTGTGAGGTTTGCGCTTGGTCGTGGTAGCTGAAACTAAGGTTCTGAATTTTGGTGAAAATTTTGTTACGCAGGTCATAAGCAACACCCTGAGAGGCTTCCTCTGCCCAAAAGCTTTGCTCAAAGTTGAATATGCCCCGCCCTATAGCGACTAAAACCATTAAGCCAGCGCTGTAGAGAACCATTGGCAGGTCTTGTTTGGCAATGCCCTCATCGATGCCCATGCGGAAGAGTTGGGGTGTCAGGGCATTAGCCGCCGTCAGCAGCAATAAGCTCATGAAGGCACCGAATGCGATGAGGCGGTGAGAGTTCAGGCTCCCCAGAACGCGCTTGAGAGATTGCATAGGCAGACGATACCCTTTTCTCTATTTTTTGTTTTGAGTGGGATTATTTATTATGTGCCGCACTTTAGCTGCTATGGGCAGATAAAGGATGAGACTTTTTGCACTTACCTACTCACCCGTCAGGGGTTTAAACCCCTGGCTCATAGCGAAAGTCCTCTTAAGAGGACTAATACCAAATCACGTTAAAACGTGTAATTGGATAGTTCATGGTTCATGGTTTATAGTTCATAGTTGACTCTTGTAAGTAATAGACTATGAACAATGAGCAATGAACTGCTCAAGAAGTTGTCTATGAAGGTAACTTGGTATAAATAGAAAACTAGACTTGGCTTTCAGTCCATTTTAATGGACTTTATCTATTAGCCAGGGATTTAAATCCCTGGCGGGTGAGGCAAGTACGCGCAAAACCCTCTTGAGATAAAAGCTCGTTACAAAGGAAGGAATGAAAATTTCTTTTCTACCCCTCTCTCTCTATTGTCAGAATAGATTTGATAAAAATTGATTTTGCAAGAGTCTTTTTCTATGAGTACATCACCAAACTCGGTATATGAATATCAAGTTGGAGGAAGTTTACCAATTGATGCTCCTAGTTATGTGATGCGACAGGCAGACTCTGAACTGTACAGCGGACTGAAAGCTGGAGAGTTTTGTTATGTACTGAACTCGCGGCAGATGGGAAAATCCTCACTCAGGGTACGAACTATGCAGCGGTTGCAAGCTGAGGGGATTGCCTGTGCGGCTATTGATATTACCGCTATTGGTACAGCGGATATCACGCCAGAACAATGGTATGCCGGGGTAATTGACAGCATCATCAGCAGTCTAGAGCTTTATGACACGTTTGATTTGGTTACCTGGTGGACTGAGCGCGGGTTACTGTCTAATGTTCAACGATTGAGCAAGTTTATTGAAGAAGTTCTGCTGAAGTTGATTCCACAAAATATTGTGATTTTTGTGGATGAAATCGATAGTATTCTCAGCTTAAATTTCAATAGCGATGACTTTTTTGCAGTCATCCGCGATTGCTATAACAAACGGGCAGATCATCCAGATTATCGACGACTGGCGTTTGCATTGATTGGGGTAGCGAGGCCATCAGATTTAATTGCCGACAAGCGGCGCACCCCTTTCAATATTGGTCGGGCGATTGAAATGTCTGGCTTTGGGTTACAGGAAGCGCAGCCATTGGCTATGGGATTGGCGACAAAAGCAAGCAATCCTCAAGCGGTGCTACAAGCGGTGTTGGATTGGACAGGGGGTCAACCGTTTCTGACGCAAAAGGTTTGCAAGCTTATCCGAAGTGCTGAGTCTGAGATTTTATCAGGAAGTGAGGAAAAGTGGGTGGAGGAGTTGGTGCAAAAGCGCATCATCTCTAATTGGGAATCTCAGGATGAGCCGGAGCATTTGAAGACAATACGCGATCGCATCACAATGAGAGAGCAGCGTGCTGGTCGCCTGTTAGGACTGTATCAGCAAATTTTGCAACAGGGCGCAGTGGTAGTCGATGACAGCCCTGAACAAATGGAGTTGCGGCTGTCGGGGCTAGTGGTCAAGCGGGAAGGAAATATAAAAGCTTATAACCGCGTCTACAAGTCGGTTTTCAACCTGAATTGGGTTGAGAAGGAATTAGCTAATCTGCGACCCTACTCCGAAGCTTTCAGTGCGTGGTTAGCTTCAGGTTGTGAGGATTCTTCTCGGCTGTTGCGGGGACAGGCATTACAGGATGCCTTGGCGTGGGCGGCTCCCAAAAGCTTGAGCGATCAGGATTATCAGTTTTTAGCAGCTAGCCAGGAATTGGATAAGCAAGGTGTTCAAATTGCTTTGGAAGCAGAGAGAAAGGCGAAGCAGATTTTAACTGAGGCGCAACAGAAAGCCGAACTAGCTTTGGAGGAAGAGAAGCAGGCGAATCAGAGGTTGGCTGAGGCTCAACGCAAAGCAACGCGACAGATTCGTATTGGGGCTGCCATCCTAGCGATGTCTTTAGTTGGGGCAACAACGGCAGGTGTACTGGCAGGCAAGGTAAATCAAGAACGGGTCTCTGCAATATCAGAACGCGATCAGGCGAATCAAGAACTGGTTTCTACAAGTTCCAAACTAGAAGAGGCAAAACAAGGAATTCAGACAGCGACTCAGCAGAAAATAGCTGCAAAGAAAGAAGTAGATAACGCTAAACGAGTACAGCAGCAAGCAGAAGCCGCGCGGAAAGAAGCCGCGCAAAAAGCTCAAAAGGTAAACCAAAATTTAACTATTGCGAATGTCGCACTAGAAACAGTTAGTAGAGAAGCCCAGCAAAAAACTAAAGAGTTGGGAAAGGCGACACAGCAGGTTCAAGCAGCAACTCAGAAGGTGAATTCGGCACAGGAACAAGCAGTCAAGGCACAGGCACAGGCAACCAAGGCACAGCAAGAAGCAGCAGAGGCAGAGAAAGTACGCCAGCAAGCGGAAGATCAAGCCCAATCAGCTCAAGATAGCGTCAAGCAAGCACAGGCAGCCCTGGAAGCAGAAAGAAAGAACTTGAGACTGGCACAAGAAGGCACCAGGCTGGAACAGGCAGGAGCTAGTGCTTTACGACAATTTCAGGTTGAGTCTGTAGAAAAAGTCAAAGCACTACTGTCGGCGATGCAAGCTGGGCGAGAACTGGAGCCTTTAGTTAAAGGTCTTCCATTAGAAAAGTACCCGGCAACTAGTCCACTGTTGGCTTTGCAGGTTATTCTCGAAAGCCTTCATGAGAATGAGCCGCTCAACAGCAACAAGAGTCAGTTAAAGAAGACGACTTTTCAGGGTCATCAAGGTGCAGTCACGAGTGTAAGTTTTAGCCCAGATGGGCAGCATATGGTGACAGCCGGACAGGATGGCAAGGTTCGAATCTGGAATCTTTCAGGACAGCAACTGGCTCAATTTCAGGGGCATCAGGGTGCCGTTACAGGTATAAGTTTTAGCCGGGATGGGCAGCGTCTAGTGACCACTGGACAGGATGGCAAGGTTGGCATCTGGAATCTCTCAGGACAGCAACTGGCTCAATTTCAGGGGCATCAGGGTGCAGTTACAGGCGTAAGTTTTAGCCGGGATGGGCAGCGTCTAGTCACAACTGGACAGGACGGCAAGGTTGGCATCTGGAATCTCTCAGGGCAGCAACTAACTCAATTTCAGGGACATCAGGGTGTTGTCAAAAGTCTGCGTCTTAGCCCAGATGGAGAACTCCTTGCAACTTTAGGTGGAGATGGTGTAGCCAAGGTTTGGAATTGGTCAGGGCGGCAACTGTCAGACCTGAGAGTCGATCAGGGCTGGATCATGGATGTGAGTTTTAGCCAGGATAGTCAGCGCCTTGCTACAGCACAATTAGATGGTACAGTTCGACTCTGGAAGATGTCGGGGCAAAAAGTTGCTGAATTTAACAGCTACCAAGATGAACTCCGGCGTGTGAGCTTTATTCCAGACGGACAGCGTATTGCTACTGTTGGAGTTGATGGTACAGTGCGCCTTTGGAACTTAGCAGGACGACAGATTGCTCAACTTGGTGGTGATGAGGGCAAGGTTGTGAATGTTAGCTTTAGTCCAAATGGAAAACAACTTGCTACTGTGGGAAGCAACGGTACGATATCGCTACATCATGTTCAAGAATTAGATGAACTGCTTACACAAGGCTGTAACTGGCTCAAAGATTACCTTGCCAGTTATCCTGAAGTGTTAAAGGTATGCACGCGCAGGTAAACGAAGCATCAATTTATCTAGCTTCTATTTAATGTAGTTAATGTATGTGTCTATGTAAGCAGAAAGGAACACTCTACCTTGCGCCTGCTGGTTTTCTCGGAACCAGACGATCGCTTTCTATTAAAGTATCACGTAGCTCCCTGACTTCTTTATCAGGATTCTCATCTGGATCAAGTCTGTAGAGCAATCTGCTACAAGGACTTCCCACCTCACTAGCAGCACAAATAACACGTTGTCCGTTCATTTCGCCTGTTTTGATATAGTTCAAAATGCCCTGCTGGTTGTAGGTCTGAAATATTCCAGATACCCTCACACAGCGAGTTATTGGATCTTCGCCAGATTCAGGATAATACTCCTTGATCCATCTAATAATTGGGGTAGTTCCCTGAGAAGTACGAGCCACCGTAGTTGGCACACCGTTGATCGTTTCGCATGAGAAGTTTGCCCTAGAGGTTGTAGGGGGAGAAGGTGACCGGGGTAGGGCGTATGTGGTGCTACTAATTGCCAGTGTAGATACGAAGGCGTATACAAATGCTGTAGTAACGGAAGTAAGTAGCTGAAGTTTCACTAGTTGCAGTAAGCTCTTTAGCAAAGACTACAACCAATTTATCTAGTTCTAGCTACAATTTGCTACCTGACGGCTTGCAACTGATTTTTCGTAGGGGCACGGCATACCGTGCCCTTACAGATATGCGATCGCATAATTTGAAATCGCCTGAATCGGGAACGCTATCGTTGAAGGAAATCAGCACTCCTCAGCCGTTGAGAAATTACT
>DATNPI010000158.1:0-3442 GCA_036703325.1 Coleofasciculaceae cyanobacterium | reverse complement strand
GTCTGCCGCCGCAGTTGGGTGTAGCTATCTTGCAAAAGCGATCGGCTGCCAATTACCGTTATTTCACAATCATTAGTGACTTCTGAGTCGGCCAACGCCTTGAGTACTACCTCTGGCCCAATCCCTGCTGGGTCTCCTAACGTGACAGCTAACCGGGGACGCCTTTGCCCTAAGCTCAGTGTTTTTGTAAAGAAAGTTTTCCCTGTCTTCATTTTTAACCGCAACTTGGTATTAGTACCTCGCTGTTCTAAAATACCCCCTGTGGGTTTGGATGCGCCTTAGGTCATCAGTAGTCCAGTTTTCACCTCAGTCTTGGTCTACTGGGTGTGAGGTGGTGATGAGGGCGCTAAGGTTAGAGTTATCAAACTTTTTTTGCGATCGCGCTTGTGTACACACTTTACTAACGCAATTAGGAGAGACGAAACAATGGGCGGTGAGATGTTCAATGCAGCGGTGTTGTCCTTTACCCTGATTCTCGTGGGCTTAGGCTTAGGCTTTTTATTACTCAAGATTCAGGGAGGCGAAGAAGAGTCCCCCTAAGGGCTTCAGCCAACTCAGTACCGAGTGTTCAGTGCTCAGTGCTGAGTTTGGTTCCATCAACGAGAACAGTGTTTAACCCGGTAGATGCCCCGCAGAGCAAGCGTGGGCAGTCTTCAACTCAGCACTCAGCCATGAAAGTCTCAGCACTTTTATTTTCGGCAAAGTGGCAGCGTAGATTTTTATCTAGGTTTTTACTAACTATTTCTGATAAGATCTTATAGAAACTTTAAGATTCTTTACTAAAATTCCTTGATGAACTTGTTGGTCGTGGGTGCAACTGGCACCTTGGGAAGGCAGGTGGTTCGTCGTGCGCTGGACGAAGGCCATCAGGTGCGCTGTTTTGTACGCAGCCCGAGAAAAGCGGCCTTTTTAAAAGAATGGGGAGCCGAAATTGTACAAGGTGACCTCTGTAACCCGGAAACTCTGAAGCCTGCCCTTGAAGGCATCACGGCTGTCATCGATGCGGCAACATCTCGACCTACCGACTCTCTCACCATCAAACAGGTGGACTGGGACGGCAAAGTCTCGTTGATTCAAGCCGCCGCTGCTGCTGGTGTTGAACGGTTTGTCTTTTTCTCCATTCTCGATGCTCAGAATTTTCCTCATGTCCCGCTGATGGAAATCAAGCGGTGTACGGAACTGTTCCTGGCAGAATCAGGATTGAAATACACGATCTTGAAGCCCTGCGGCTTTTTGCAAGGGCTGATTGGTCAGTATGCAATTCCAATTTTGGATGGACAGGCAGTTTGGATCACCGGCGATAGTTCTCCCATTGCCTATATGGATACTCAGGACGTTGCCAAATTTGCCATTCGCGCCCTTGAAGTTCCAGAAACGGAAAATAAGACTTTTCCCATCGTAGGGACTCGTGCTTGGGGTGCCTACGAAATCATTCGCCAGTGTGAGCGATTCTCTGGGAAAACTGCCAAAATCGCCCGAATGCCCATTAACTTCCTGCGTGGGGTGCGTGGATTCTTGCGATTTTTCCAGTGGGGCTGGAATGTCTCTGACCGACTGGCTTTCACCGAGGTGTTGGCAACTGGCAAGCCCCTAGAGGCCCCAATGGCCGAAGTATACGAGGTCTTTGGTCTAGACCAGAAGGAAACTACAACCTTAGAAGCCTACCTGCAAGAATACTTTAGCCGGATTATGAAGAAGCTTAAGGAAATCGAGTACGAGACAAACAAAGCCAAGAAGAAGTCCCAGAAAAAAACGCCCTTTAAGACTAAGTCTTAGAACGGCTTTTTAGGATAGTGAGGGCGATTAATCTATATCACGATAAAATTAGTTGATAAGCAAAAATACTGGCTCTTTAGCTCAAGGCGTCTTTTCAGCAACGATAGAGAAGCAATTGTTGACTACTGTTGCTCTTGACGCCTTCGCCCTATGACCAGTGGTTCAGGAGTGAACGGTTGTTTAGCTTTGCCAGGGCAAGTCCCTGTCTAAGCTCACGCCGAAGTGCCAATTGCTCCAGCTTATTTGACCACAACACGGACTGGTGAGCGTGCTCAAAGTAGGCATTATATACAACGACCTCAAACCGATGGCTTGTCGTGTCGCCACGGAGTTGCAAGACAAGCTGAGTGCCTCGGGTTGGGAAGTCTGTATGGCTACCGGCGTCGGAGGAATTCTTGGTTATTCGCGTCCTGATTCTCCAGTTTGTCACACGCCGGTAGACAAGCTAGCACCTGCTGGTTTTGATGAAAAGATGACTTTTGCGATCGTGCTGGGGGGAGATGGTACAGTTCTATCGGCTTTTCGCCAAGTTGCTCCCTATGGTATCCCTCTGCTGACAGTGAATACAGGTCACATGGGTTTCCTGACGGAGGCTTATGTGAACGAGTTGCCCTCTGCTTTGGAACGGGTGCTGGCAGGAGAGTATGAGATTGAAGAGCGAACGATGCTGTCGGTTCAGGTTCTTCGGAATGACAACCTTTGGTGGGAGGCGCTGTGTTTGAATGAGATGGCTCTGCACCGGGAGCCGTTGACCTGTATGTGCCATTTGGAAGTGCAAATCGGGCGTCACGCACTAGTGGATATTGCGGCTGATGGCATTATTCTCTCAACCCCGACTGGCTCGACGGCTTATGCTCTTAGTGCTGGGGGGACTGTGGTGACACCTGGGGTGCCGGTGCTGCAATTGGTGCCAATTTGCCCTCATTCTATGGCGTCTAGGGCGTTGGTGTTTGCCGATAGTGAGCGAGTAACTATTTTTGCCGCGACTCCCAATCGGCTGGTGATGGTAGTGGATGGCAATGCTGGGTGTTATGTGTTGCCGGAAGATCGGGTACGGATTGAGCGATCGCATTATTCCGCTCGATTCATCCGCTTGCAATCGCCGGAGTTTTTCCGAATCTTGCGAGAAAAGTTAGGTTGGGGCTTGCCTCACATTGCTAAACCCACCTCAGTAGAATTGCCGTAGAGCGCAATTCTCTCAGGCTGAACCCATGACTACTACACTCACTCAAAGCCCAAACCGAGTTCTCCTCAGGAATATCAGCTGGCAAACTTACCAAGATTTGCTCAAAGACTTAGAGGAACAGCCAGGGATTCGCCTGAGTTATGATCGGGGGCTACTTGAGATAATGGCACCTTCACCGCCTCACGAAAACTACAAGAAAGTCTTGGGACGTTTTGTAGAAACCCTAACTGAGGAGCTAAATATTGAAATCAAAAGTCTGGGTTCACTAACCTGTAAGCGTGAGGATTTGGCTCGTGGATTAGAACCCGATCAGTGTTACTACATCCAAAATGAAGCGGTTGTCCGGACGCTAGATGAAATTGACTTCAATCAAGATCCGCCACCAGATTTGGTAATTGAAATTGACATTAGCAGCAGTTCTATCAACCGATTAAGCTTATATGCGGCTTTGGGTGTGCCGGAGGTCTGGCGATATGATGC
>DATNPI010000155.1:0-8478 GCA_036703325.1 Coleofasciculaceae cyanobacterium | reverse complement strand
TGTTCTAGGGCTGGTGCAAAGGCTAAGTCAACTTGATTCATGACTTTCTGTATTAGAGAAAACTGATGGCACTAACTGTACCTGGAAACGGGGAATTACTGGCTTAAAAGGTCTCTAAAAATTTATGTTCAGTTTTTTCAGGCAAGAACACTTTAGTTTTGGTTGAGAATTGATTCAGGAAACCTATCACCTTACGGTAGATTTGCCTCAATCTAGCAATTCTTATGGTGCGATCGCTCTCCGTTGATTCGTCTCTTTTTATTTACAGCCAAAAGAAAAATCACCCGCATTGAGGTGTGGAGAGACGTCAAGCGGATTACTCAGTCATATTCTCCAAATTTACCCGGATAGTTATCGCACCTATAGGAATAGAGAAGTGGTAGATGCACCCTGTATTCACCCTCGGACAATCACAGTTCGGGGGATTTTTCTTGCAACTTAATTTGATAGCAGCACAGCCCAACTTGGGTCAGTAGTTTGACTCTTTCGGAAAGAGAATTATCTGGTTCGTTGTAAGTTGTTAGTTGCCAGTTGTCCTCAGTAACCGAAATGTCCCAGTTGCTTTTGGATGCCCCTTTAGAGATTCCCTCACGAGTGAACTACAGATTGAGTGGGCTGGAGCAAATACTTAGAGGAGTCCAGTTCATTAGCAATAGGCACGAGTTGCACAGCGCAGGCTTTTAATTCGGGTTGCAGCGAATGGGGACAAGATTCGGGGTGAGTAAGGGCATTGGCTTCAGCTCGCTCAGCCCAAAGTGAACCCCAATGTATGGGGACAAACACGGTTCCGGGTGCGATCGCCTTTGTCACTTTTGCTGGAAACTGGGACGTGCCACGACGCGATCGCACTTCAACCCAATCCTCATCCTGGATACCAATCGCTTTTGCATCACGAGGATGAATCTCAATAAATGGCTGGGGATGCATCTTTCGGATTTTCTCAATACGACCTGTACGGGTCTGAGTATGCCAGTGACCGTAGAGACGACCTGTTGTAAGGACAAAGGGATAGTCGGGATCGGGTGGTTCTGCTAGTCCCCGTGAGTGATAGGCACTAAAGCGGGCGCGTCCGTCGGACGTCGGGAAGCGTAGATCGGTGTAAAGCCTTTTAGAGGGTCTAGGGGCTAGGGGCTGGGAGCTAGGGGAAGAGGAGTGCATGGAGACTTCTTCCCTAGTCCCTTCTTTCAGGCAGGGCCACTGAATAGGTCCTTCTTGACGCAGCCGCTCGTGCGATATACCACTTTGGTCACAAAGGCGATCGCGAGTCAATTGTACAAATTCCGCGTAGACTTCAGCTGAGTTAGTGAATGGAAACTTATCAGCAAAACCCAAGCGGCGACCCACTTCAGCGAAGATTTCCCAGTCGGCACGGGCTGCACCTGGAGGGGAACGAAACGCCTGACAAAGCGTTACCTGCCGTTCGGAGTTGGTCATTACGCCTGTCGCCTCGCCCCACTGCGCTGCTGGTAAAAGAACATGAGCGTAGGCTGCCGTTTCCGTCGGATAATAAGCATCCTGATAGACGGTGAACGGTGATGCTAAGAGAGCAGCTTTGGTACGTTCCAAATCCGGCATACTAACCGCTGGATTGGTAGCCGCAATCCAAAGAAAGCCCACCTCGGCCGCTTCCAGACCCGTGATGATGTCCCAAGCCGTTCGACCCTCATAGGGTGAGATTTGCCCAGGCTTGAGTCCCCAAAGCTGCTCAACTTCCGCTCGATCCTGGGGATTTTTCACAAAGCGATAGCCAGGTAATATTTGGCAGGTGCCACCACTTTCCCGTCCCCCCATTGCGTTCGGCTGACCAGTGAGAGAAAACGGGCCAGCTCCGGGTTTACCGATTTGAGCAGTCATCAGGTGCAAATTGATCAGCGTCCGCACCTTAGCCGTACCTTCACTGGACTGATTCATCCCCATAGTCCACATGGATAAAACCCGGTTGGCTTCACCCCACCAACGAGCAGCTGTTTCCAAATCCTTGGCCGTAATCCCGCAGCGCTCCGCTACAATTTGAGGTGGATAGCGCTTAATCACCTCAGCAAAGTCAGAGAAGCCGCTCGTACATTCATCAATAAAGACAAAATTAAGCTTGCCCCAGCGCATCAGCAGGTGGGCAATGCCGTTGAGTAAATCAATATCAGTACCGGGGCGAATCGCTAAGTGCAGATCAGCATCTTCAGCCGTAGTAGTCCGGCGTGGGTCAACCACAATCATTTTGACGTGGTGGTTCTTCTTGTGGTGTTTCCGCAGGCGGTTGTAGACAATTGGGTGACATTCAGCCGTGTTAGTGCCGATTAAAAAGGCACAGTCCGTCAGTTCCAAGTCTTCGTAGCAGCAGGGTGGGCCGTCGGAGCCAAAGCTTTGAATATAGCCAGCAACGGCGGAAGACATACAAAGACGAGAGTTGGAATCAAAGTTATTGGTGCCCAAACACCCTTTGAGCAGTTTCTGAGCAACGTAGTAAGTTTCCGTCTGAAACTGACCCGATCCATACATACACAAGGCATCTGGCCCTTGAGTTGAACGAACAAGTTGAATCCGCTCTACAACGCGCTCCAGGGCTTCCTCCCAACTGACTCGCCGAAATTCCTCGTTGAGGGAGTCCCGCATCATCGGATATAAGAGTCGGCTTTTACTACTCGCCTCGGTAACTGTAGCGCCTTTGACGCATACCATACCTTGACTGGAGGGATGGGAGCGATCGCCCTGCACCTTCCAAATCGGATTTCCTTCTTGGTCTCGATTGATGGTCTTACCTGCTTGGGCTGGCGGCGACACTTCTAGACCGCAACCCACACCGCAGTAAGGACAGAGTGTTTTAGTCTTTGTCATTTGTAATTGGTTATTTATTATTTATTTGTTAATTGTTGATGGGGAAATTATTCCTTGCTGTGAACAATGAACAATTCCTCTGGCTTGTGGAGGTTTAAAGGGAATTGGTAATTGGTAATTGGTAATTAATAATACATAGACTACGTAGAATAGTCTTCCCATTCCCCATTCCCTATTCCCTATTCCCTATTCCCCAAGACAAGTAGTGTGACGCTTGACTGGTACGGAATGTGGGTTAATCACTTGCATCAGCGTTGTTCTTGTCCATCTGCTAAAGCCGGTGTTCTTGCTGCCAGTTCTGATTCTTCAACCTCATCATGGGAACCAGCAGGTTCCTTAAGGATGAACCAACAAAGGAAGGCAACTATCAAGCCAACAATCCCTACAGTGGCGAAGAAAATCCGGTTCCCTGCATCACCTTGAGGCAACAGACTGAAGAGAGTGAGGAAACTTATCCCTCCCACATTGCCGTAAGCCCCAACATTCCCAGCAATTTGCCCAGTCACTCGCGGCTTAACCAAAGGCACGATCGCAAAAGTTGCACCTTCTGCTGCCATGACAAAGAATCCAGTAATCATGGATAGAAGGACTGCCACAGCGAGCATCCAATTCTCGTTGACAAGGCTCATAGTCAGATAACAAATCCCCATCGCCGCCAGCACTACAGTGAGTGTCCATTTGCGGCTGCCAATCTTGTCAGAGATAAAGCCACCTCCAGGACGGGCGACCAAATTCATGAAGGCATAACTAGAAGCGATCGCTCCTGCAAACCCCGCAGTCAAGGCAAAAGTCCGCTCAAAAAACATTGGCAGCATTGAAACGACTGCTAACTCCGAGCCAAAACAAGCCAGGTAGGCTAACTCTAAAATGGCGACTTGGTTAAGCTTATAGCGGTCTTCAGGAGGATAGCGTTTTCGACCTTTCATCAAGTCCTGGTTAGCATTCCAAGTCCCGTAGGCTTGGAACAGGTACAGACCAACTAGCAGGATACAGATAACGATCAACTGGGTTTGATTCAAGAACTTAACTTTAGCTAAGCGCCAAGCGAGTACACCCAATATCGCCACTAAGGGAATGTTCATGAGCATCAGCAACCAGAAATCCTTCTGAGTTGTGACTTCCATCCCACTGGCACGTTCAGGTCGCTTATACACCTTACCAGGCGGCGTATCTTGGACATTGAAGTAATAAATTACCCCATAGACAGCAGAAATAATTCCAGTCAGAGCGATCGCAAACCGCCAGTTAACTTGACCAGCAGCAAGAAAGGCTGTGACCATCCCAACCGTAGGTAGGGTAAACGCCGCCCCTGCCGATCCAAAGTTACCCCAGCCGCCATAGATTCCTTCCGCCAAGCCAATTTCTCTGGAAGGAAACCATTCTGCCACCATGCGAATGCCAACCACAAACCCACAGCCGACAATACTTAGGGCTAAACGACTCCAGACCAACTGGTTAAAGTTTTGTGCCAATGCAAATGCCATGCAGGGAATAGCAGCATAAATGAGGATGACTGAGAACGTTTTACGCGGCCCCAAGCGGTCTAACACCATGCCGACGATAATCCGTGCTGGAACCGTGAGAGCCAAATTACAAATAGCAATGGTTCTAAGTTGCGCTTCATTTAGACCTAAGTCTTCCTTCACCATCTCGGCAAAGGGGGCGAAGTTGAACCAAACCACAAACGTAAGAAAGAACGCTAACCAGGTCAAGTGTAGGATGCGGTAGCGACCGCGAAATGACCATAATTCTCCAAGCATGCAACACCTCACCTAATAGGAAATGAAAGGAATTTGGACATGACAAAGTAGAAGCACTCGCAATGCTTTAGTCGGATTGAGGTTATTCGGGGTAGGCAACTCGCCTTACCCTACTTGAACAGAACTTACACACTCACCCCCCAAAGCTGGGAAGAGTTAGATCTTTTTCCCCCCTTGCGTTGCGGGGTTAAGGGGACTAACCGACCGATTGAAATCTGTAATTAAGTACCTATCAGAAGCGTGGATGTGAGATTTGAACCCACAGATATCTAGTCCTTACTCAAAGGACTTTTCAAATAGGCTTTAGACCATTACTGCCAACTGCTGTCGGGGGCTGGCCTGAAAATGCTCTATCAGCAACTCACGTAAGATTGGTTTCAGGTCTTCGCAAGGAATCTTTTCCATCACCCGGCTACCTAAGTGAGCATCTTTACCAACTTTACCGCCCATCCAGATATCCACGGCTTCTACCATTTCGCCATTCTTGCGAGCTTTCGTACCCATTAGCCCAATATCGGCAACTTGGGGTTGACCGCAGGAATTTGGGCAACCCGTCCAGTGAATCCGCACTGGGCGAGGCATGGATAACTCTTCTTGCAATTCCTTGATCATCGCCAGGGCACGGTTTTTCGTCTCAATGATGGCAAACCCGCAGAATTCAGCGCCCGTACAAGAGACTAGCGCCCGGTTCAGAGGGTCTGGATTGATCAAGAAACGCTCTTGGAGGAGAGGCTCTTGTAAGAAAGCATTTAAGCGAGAATCAGGAATATTCGGAATAATCAGGTTTTGCTCGACGGTGAGACGGATTTCACCATTGCCATAGACTTCCGCCATCCGGGCGAGTTCGAACATTTCATCGGCATATAGGCGACCGATAGGAACGTGCAGACCAACGTAGTTTAAGCCAGGTTGTTTCTGCTTATGGACACCAATGTGGTCGCGCTTGTCCCAATCAATTTCATCTTTTGGTGCGGTCTCCTGCAAGGGATAACCCAGCTGTGTTTCCACCATGTCCCGAAACTTTTCTAGTCCCCACTCTTCAATCAGATACATCAAGCGAGTCTTTTGCCGATTGCCTCGGCTACCGTGGTCGCGATAGACTTCCAAAATTGCTTTGCTCAAGCTCACGACATACTCGGGAGGCACCCAAACATTCATGGGAATCGCAGCGGCAATGCCTTTGGCAGAAAAGTATCCACCGACAAGAACATTGAAGCCAAGAACGCCATCTTTGTAGGCGGGAATAAAAGCAAGGTCGTTGATTTCGGCATGAACAGAGTTGTCTCGATTCCCCGTAATCGCAATATTGAACTTCCGAGGTAGGTTAGAAAGAGCGGGATTCCCTTCGCCATTGTTGGTAATCATGTCTTGGACATTTTCAACCAAGCCCCGTGTATCAATCAATTCAGCCGCATCTAGACCAGCCACGGCATCCCCGGTAATATTGCGGACGTTGTCCATGCCTGATTGCACACTCGTCATACCTGCTTTCCGTAAATGGTCGAAGATATCAGGCACATCTTCAATCCGGATGCCGCGTAGTTGGATATTTTGTCGGGTGGTGATGTCGGCGTTGCCTTGGTCTTGAAATCCTGCTGCTTTGCAGTAGCGCTGCACAATGTCAGCCAATACCCGCATCTGACTACTGGTTAAAACACCATTGGGCATACGCATCCGCAGCATAAATTTGCCAGGAGTGACTGTGCGATAGAAGAAACCCAACCACTTCAGGCCCATGTTACGCTCAAATTCGTCCATCGCCTCCCAGCCAATTTGAGCAAAATGCTCTAGCTCTTGCCTTAGTAATAAAGGATGTTTTTCAGCTTTGGCTTTTTCAATTGGATTAAGTTTGTTGTTTTTATCTGTACTGGTCATTGCTTGACTACCCTACGTACCTATAGTTATCTCGCCTGTGCGCTTTTATCCTTCTTTCTGGACACACAGACATTCTTTTTCCTGTCAAGCTATGCCACTTAATCGACTGAGTTCGTAAACTTTGCTACGGAAGCTGGCTTTTCGGCTTCAAATTTATTCAAATCCCTCTTAAGACGTGGTTTCTCTGGCTTTTCAGTATCGCTATTAATTTTTTATTTACTCCTCTAGAAGGATGCATATTTCCCTGGCAAGATAGACAATAAAGTCCTGCCTACAATGGTGGAGTTCCAAGGTTGTTAACTCTTGAGTATCAGCCTACACCACCAAAGACTTGACAAAGTCTTCCTTGTTAATTAGTATATAGACAGATGTCAATATATAAATACTTCTAAAGAGGATGTCGTCATGCCTAACATTTACGTAGCATAGTAAGCAGTAGCAAAGCGAGGCATTGGCGCTTCGCTGCCTGGAAGTTCAAGATGAATAACACCCAGTTTTCTCGCACGGCTAAAGCGCTAGCTGATCCACGACGCTTTGAGATTTTAGAAGCGATCGCTGCCACCGAAGAGTCAGCTTGTTCAGTTCTGGTGGAACAGTTTCCCATCTCGCAAGCCACAGTTTCTCATCACCTGAAGGAACTGGCTAATGCTGACTTAATTACAGTTCGTCGGGAAGGTCAGCACTGCTATTACCATTTCTGTTCCGAGGTGCTGGAGGAATATATCGAAGAATTACACCGACGCACAAGCGGCAGACAACTGCAAGCGGCAAAACTCAGAGCCGTTACCCCCTAAGAGTTTTCCTTAAATCTCTAAGCTAATGGTCAGAATCATATTTAACCTATCTCCAATTTAGATAAATAGATATGTGTCGATAAACAGACCACTGTGAATACCGTTCAGGACAATAATACAAGAGGTGAACAAATATGCTAATGAATACTCTTTTACTAGGAATAGGTCTATGGGCTGTCTGGACAGGTTTCAAACTCTGTGAACAAGTTCATGGGATTGCATTGGTCTTGACTGGGTTGATTGTGGTGCTCTGGGGGTTGAGTTTAGCTCCTTTATGGCTCCAAATCTTGGTTGAGATTCTCTTGATTAGCCTTGGTCATTTTTTCTACAAGTTGTACGCCAAGGAGTTTTTCCTCAATCGCAAAACTAATTGCTAAGAGTCTCGATTGTCCGCCCTAAAACGGTGGCTATTCTCTGAAGTCTCCCACGGTTAAAAGCAAATGGGATTCGTGGTTCATTGTTAATTGTTCATGGTTCATTGCAGTCTTCGCTGAACCACGAACCAAACGGCGGTGGCGATTCCTCCCTCTTCTGTAGACAGGTTTTGTTTGTGTAGACGCGACTTCTAGGAAACTGTTGGTCAATTAACGAGCGGTCTAACCCCCATACAATAAATCTTGTAGGGGCGAAGCATTCGGGCGATTAATTTTGCTATTCAACCAAGATTTGTATATCCGAATGCTTCGCCCTGTCTGCTATGGGGAAGGGCGAAGCATTTGGAGATAGAGATTTAGGATTACCCGATAAATTGTCGCCCAAATGCTGACGCTCGTTCCTCGCTACCGCTGCGCTAACGCCCCTACAGAATGTTTAGGTGTGGAGTATGATCCCTCCTAAATTCGCCAATAGCTTCCTTCTCGTCGCCCCATGTCCTGCACGATTACGGCATCCACTCCAGAACAATTCCCACTCGACTATCCTTGTCTTCCCTCGAATTTTGCTTCTGAATATCTGTAGACAAGCGCAGGTTGCGGGTGATGGCATAGCCAACAGAAAGGGTTGTGATGCCCACTTCCTCATTGCTGCCAGGGGAGACAAAACTCTGAGTTAAAGAAACATCCGCCGCACCAGTGCGAGACAAAGCTAACATTAACCGCGCACCAACATTGACGCCATCCGTTGAGAAATTGCCAGTTGTCAAATTCCGATAGCCTACCTGTGGCGCGATATTGACATAACTACCTAAAGGAAGCACATAGTAACGCAAATCTGCTCCA
>DATNPI010000624.1:0-14488 GCA_036703325.1 Coleofasciculaceae cyanobacterium | reverse complement strand
GTCACCTCATCGGCATACTCCAAATCTCCGCCCATTGGTAAACCGAAGGCAATCCGAGTCACCCGTGTAAACGGCTTTAGCAGTTGACCGACATACAACGTCGTTGTCTCGCCTTCCACACTAGGGCTGATTGCCATAATCACTTCTTTAATATCTTTCTGACTAACTCGTCGCACCAACTGTTGGATGTGCAGTTGATCAGGGCCAATCCCGTCCATTGGAGAGATGACGCCACCGAGAACATGATATTTGCCACGATACTCACGAGTTTTTTCCAGTGCAATTACATCGCGAGAATCTGCCACTACACAGATTGTGGTGTTGTCCCGGTTGGAGTTGCGGCAGATTTCGCAGACGGGTTCGGCCGAGAGGTGAAAGCATACTTGACATAAGCCCACTTGCTTTTTTGCCTCAACCAAAGCTTGAGCAAGTGCCTGTACCTCTGCCTCTGAGCGCTTTAGAATATGTAGCGCTAAACGTTGGGCAGTTTTGGGACCAACTCCGGGTAAGCGTTGCAGTTGCTCAATTAAACGCGCTAAGGGTCTTGTGTAAACCGTAGTCATTAATCTCCGGTGTCTGTATGCCTTCCATCATTAATGATGCCACTCCTTAGGGCAGACTGCCCTTACATACCGAGAACACCTCGCCTATTGCTAATCTTTTTCCTTTTTTGTCTGCTACGCATCAATCCCTCGGAAATTTGAATTACTTACAAGAGCGCATTCCCTACTCCCCACTCCTCCTCAACGCTAGCGCCTTCACTTAACAGGAGCGATAGGTTTTTGCCAGTACTCAGTAACTCTGCAAAGCTTTCGGCTGACACAGGAGGGCTGAACCAATAGCCTTGTATCTCATCACACTGATGTCTCTGGAAGAAAGCGAGTTCGGCTTCTGTCTCTACCCCTTCAGCAACAACCTTTAGATTGAGACTGCGAGCTAGTTGCAGAATCGCGGTTGTAATCGCTGCATTTTTAGTATCTTTTGAAAGGTGGCTCACAAATGAGCGGTCAATCTTCAAAACATCAAATGGAAATTGTCTTAGATAGCTTAGAGAAGAATAACCTGTACCAAAATCATCAATTGATAACAGAATACCAAGCGACTTTAATTCACTTAAGGTGGCGATCGCAGCTTCAGGGTTTTGCATCAGTGAACTTTCAGTGAGTTCTAATTCTAAATAGCTGGAGTCAAGTTCAGTTTCGCTCAGAATCTCTGCTACTAAACGACTCAGCTGCGGTTGATTAAACTGATGACCTGATAAATTTACAGCCACCCGGATTGGGGGCAAGCCGCTGGCTTGCCAAACTTTGGCGTGAGCACAGGCTGTCCTTAGAACCCACTCACCTAGTGGTACTATGAAGCCAGTTTTTTCGGCTAGCGGAATAAATTCAGCGGGAGAAACCTCTCCTCGCACTGGATGAAACCAACGTACCAAGGCTTCTGCCCCCTTAATCTCTCCGGTTTGGAGATTTACCTTGGGCTGATAATAAAGCTGAAATTCTGCCCGTTCTAAAGCCTGATGTAGTTCAAGTTCTAGTAACAGCGCATCTTGGGATTTGGCACCGATAGAGGCCATATAAAACTGATAGGGCTTCTTTCCTGGCTTCTTGGCATCGTCCCTAGCTGCACTGGCGTGCTTGATTAAGGTGTCTAAGTCACGACCATCGCGCCCACAGAAGGCGATACCAATCTTGGCGGCGAGGAAGATCTCATGGACGCCTACTAAAAAGGGTGAGGAGAAAGCCTCTAGGATAGTTTCGGCAATCTGTGCCACCTCACGTTTCTGATGCGTTGTGGTTAGGAGGATGGCAAATTGAGCTGCACCTAAATGAGCAACGGTGTCCTGTTGCCCAACGTTGTTAAGTAGCCGTTGGCCCACGGTTTGGAGTAATAAGTCCCCGCTGTTAGGTCCCAAAGTCGTGTGAATCTGCTTGAGTTGCTCTAAGCCGATGGACAAGATAGGAATCTTTTGACCTCTTGGTTCTAGTTGAGCCAACAACTGAGTAAACCTCTCCTGCAATAAGAGGCGATTTGGAAGGTTGGTCAAATGGTTATAGCGAAGCAGGTAGTTCAGCTGATCTTCGGCCTGCTGAAGTTCAAGGCTATGACGTTGAGTTAGGGATACCTGTTTTTGGAGTCGAGAAGCGATCGCTTCTAGCAGTTCAGCTCGGGTAAACGGCTTTGTCAAGTAATCATCCGCCCCCAAATTCATACCCTGACGCCAATCCGAGCGATCGCCTTTGGCGGTAAGGAAAATAAAGGGAATTGTGGCAGTGTTGGGGTTTTGCTGCAACGCACTCAAAACGCCGTAGCCGTCGAGTTCGGGCATCATGATGTCGCAAATAATCAAATCAGGCTGCTCAGTTTGAGCAAGCTGCACCCCTTTGATACCATTCTCGGCCACAATGGCTTGGAAGCCTTCGGCACCTAGAAGCTTGAGAAGGTTCATTCGAATTGCTCGCTCGTCTTCAATTACGAGAATCTTGTTCATCCGTTTTTGGCCTTGAGTAGGTGAAATTGAAGTGATTAGGGATTAGAGATTGGAAAATCTACCCAGTTTCCAGCCCTTTGATTTTGAGCAACCTTGAAGTTGTTTAATGGTAGTGTCACTTTAAATAGTGTTCCCACTCCTACTTCACTATCTACACTAATGTGACCACCATGTAGATCAACGCACTTTTTGACAATCGCCAGCCCCAATCCTGTCCCTGCGATCGCACCTACATTTTTGCCCCGATGGAAAAACTCAAACAGTCGAGGTAGGTCTTCCTTTGGTATTCCAATACCCTGGTCTTGAATTTGGAAAATCACCTCGTCACCTTGACCAGCTAGTTCAAATTGGATGGTGCCGCCAGACGGAGAATACTTAATGGCATTCACAAGCAAGTTACTGAGCAGTTGCCGTAGTAGCTTCCGATCCATATAAGCTAAGAACGTTTGATCGGGACTTACAAAGCTAAGACTCTGTTGAGCTGGCGTTGGCGTTAGCTTCAAACTCATACCTTGCTGAATTTCAGCAACCAACTCCTGACAGAATTCATTGAGAATCACTGGCGAAGGGTTAAAACGCAGTTGTCCAGCATCGGCAGTTCCGATGAACAGTAAATCTTCTAATAGCTGGAGCATATGTTTGACGGCGTCTTGAATCAGATGCAGTTGTTCAAGTTCTTCCTCTTTTGTCCATTCGTAGTATTCAAGTAACTCGGTGGTGGACATGATCGTCGTCAGTGGAGTGCGGAACTCATGAGAGGTAATGGAGACAAAGCGAGCTCTAAGGTCGCTCAGTTCTTTTTCCTGTAGCAGTGCGTTGAAAATCTCTGCTTGTGCTCGCTTATGTTCTGTTATGTCCTCCGCAATGCCAGCGAGGCGCGTAACCACACCTGCCTCGTTCAGGACACGAAAAGCCCGCACCCATACCCAGCGAACAGATCCCCCAGGTCGGACAATTCGGTACTCCTCATCGAAATCTTGCTCTCCTTGGAGTTGTCGCGCTATAGCAGTTTCTATGCGATCGTGGTCTTTTGGATGCACACTGGCCATCCAGGAGCTAGGTCGCTTATAGAGACTCTTCCTGGTGCGACCCCATACCTCCTCATACGCAGGACTGATGTAGAGCATCTGGCTTAGATCCGGGGTACTCAAAAAGAAGACCTCACGGAGGTTTTCCGTTAACTGCCGGAACTGCTCCTCACTCCGACGTAGCTCCTCTTGTGTCTGTTTACTCTCCGTAATGTCAAAGATTACACCGTCCAGCCACACTAGAGTGCCATCTGCATCGAACACTCCTTGACCTTCGTCATAAAGCCATCTCACACTGCCGTCAGCGCGAACTATCCGGTACTCAAGTACATAAGGCTGTCTTTGAGCCACACACTCTAATACCACCTGCTTCACACGCGCTAGGTCTTGGGGATCGATCAAGCTAGCAATAGATCGGACTTGATTGTGGAGAAAATCAGCGGCGGGATAGCCAGAAATTCCTTCTATGGCATCACTAATGAACTCTGTTATCCAGTTGGCTTCATACCTAGATCGATAAACGACGCCAGGGATATGGGCTACCAAAGAGCGGAATCGTTCCTCGCTCTCCCGCAGGGCCTTCTCCGTCACAGCGCGATGGCTAGCTTCCATCGCTAGAGAGGCCATATAAGCGATAGTGCTAACAAAGTTCTGCTCCTCTAATGCCCACCGTCGCTTCGAGCCAGTATGTTCAGTACGCAGCACCCCAACGGTGATTCCTCCCAGGCGAATCGGTACATCTAACATCGATGTAATCCCTAGGGGAGTTAGATAGGAAGCAGAGAACTCTTGTGTACGGGCGTCAATCTGGGCATCCCTTGCAGCAATTATGCGAGCAGCTTCTAGAGCTTTGAAATAGTTGGGGTATTTTGCGGCTTCGAGTTGATAGCCTGCTGAATGTCGCTGGGGCGTGAGTTCGTAAAGGTCAACGCAGTGAATCAAGGAGCAATCATCGTTGTAGAACCACACACTACAGCGTTCAGTCTCAAGGGTGCGCGTGACTACCCTTGTAATTTCCTGCAAGGCGACACTCAAGTTACCGTTGTAGATTGACGAACACTGTGCCAACTCAGACAGGGCAATGTGCTGTTTTCGTAATCTGGTCTCGCTCTTGTGCCGTGCTACCTCTGCCCGCTTGCTCTCGGTAACGTCACGTACAATTGTTAGAACTTCGTTTTCACTATAGAAGACGGTGCGAAGCTCATAATAATGCTGCTCGTCGTTGATTGGGAACAGTCCCTCTGAGACTTGAACCTTACCGGTTCGTAGGGCGGCTTCCACATCACCGCTAAGTTTAAGATTCCACTCCACGGGCAAGACTTCAGAGACTTTTTTACCAATAAACTCGCTTGCAGAGATCAGCTTTGGTGTATCTTTTGCTGGGACGAAGTTTAAATAAGTACCATCTTTTCGGATACGAAGCAAGGCATCGGGTATCGCATCAAGTAGAGCGCGATTCGTGGCTTCACTTTGGCGTAGCGCTTTGTGTGCCAAAAAGCTTTCATGCCACAAGGAAACCGCCGCTGCTGCTGCACGCAGTAAATCGACTTCCGAGGTCTGCCAAGGACGGGCTTCAATGCAATTGTCAAAGCCGATAAAGCCAAAAAACTTGCCATTTACTGTCAGGGGCAAAATCAGAATCGAAAGGATGCCATGTAGTTCTAAAACTATGCGCTCTGATTCGGGAAACTCAGCAGCTACACCAGTAATAATTTCATCTTGCGACAACAACTGTCGCCAACGGGGGAAAAAGTTGTCATAAGAGAGGTTTTGTAGAACTGGGTTGTTAATTTCCTTGTGGATAGCTATGGAACTCCACTCAGCCCGCTGACTCATGAGCAGACCTCCTGTGGCATCCCAGTGGTTTTCAAAGACGTAAACGCGGCTGGCACTTGAGACTTGCCCCAACAATTCGAGAATCTCAGTATAAGGGTTAAGGGTTAAAAGTCCATACTGGCGGTCTCCTTTGAAAGCCAATAACCGACGCTGCACTTCAACTAAGGCCGCTAAGTAGCGTTCACGCTTGAACAGTGCTACTTCGGCCTGTTTGCGCTCAGTAATATCACGCCCAACTGCCTGGAACTCGATTAAGTTCCCTTGCTCGTTGAAGATTGCCCGGTTTGTCCGCTGCTGAGTGCGAAGTTCTCCCTGAGGTGTCACGACTTGATATTCGTAAGTCACGACAGGGTTTTCCTGGCTCAGGTCAGTCAGTTGCCTTTTGATCTTTTGAGCGTCTTCTTCTGGCATTAACGGCACAAATTGGTGCCCAATTAGTTCCTCGCGTGACTTGCCGAAGTAGCTACAGTAAGCTTCATTAACGAAAGTTATCGTCCCATCTGGCAAAAACCGGCAAATAATTTCGGTTTGATCTTCAACAATGGCGCGATAGCGGTGTTCGCTGGCTTTAAGCGCTGCTTCGCTAAGATGATGCTCCGTGATGTCGTAAAGAGTGCCACAAATCCCATTAATCATCCCGTCAGCATTGAGGGTTAATTGTGCGAATACCTCAATCCATCGGTAGCCGCCGGATGCTGTCAGGTAGCGCACTTCATGGCGACAATATTCTTTTTTGCGTTCAATTAAGGATTGAAATTGTTCTAAGTTACGTTGCCTGTCGTCGGGATGAACGTAATCTAAGAAGAGAGTGCCGATACTTTGGGCGATCGCAAAACCCATGATTTCGCTCCAAGCCGGATTCAGGAAAGTCCAAAGCCCATTGGCATCAGTCTGGAAAATTACTTCTTTGACGTTGTCAACAACTGACCGATACTGTTCCTCTCTCTCTCGCAGGGCAGCTTCAACCTGCTGGCGCTGCTCAATTTCACTTTGTAATTGGATGATAACTTCGTTTAGGGAGTCTAAGGCTTGCTTTAATTCTTGGGTTCGCGCTTCAACTTGGATTTCTAACTGGTTGTTTGCTTGTTGCAGAGCCTCTTGAGCCAATTTTCGCTCGGTGATGTCCTGAACCAAAGAAGCAACACCAATTACCTCACCCTCAGAGTCTATCAGCGGTGTATTGTACCACTCGCAATAAATTTTGTGACCTTCCTTAGTGAAATTCTCATTGGTGCTACGTGTCCCGCCCTGTTGCAGCAGCAACTTCCCCCAGACTTGGTTGACCTGTTCTCTGGCAGTGTCAGGCACCATAAGTTCAACACCATAACCTCCCAAGGCTTCCTGTTTGCTATAGCCAAAAATTCTTTCTGCTGCTGGGTTCCAGTCCGCCACCTCAAAATTAGATGTCCATTCAATCACTGCCAATGGGGTTTGCTTGACAAGCAGGGAAAGTCGTTGGGTGGATTCCCGCAGTTCGGTCTCCGTCTGCCGATGTTTCTGGATTTCTTGTGCTAATGCTTGGTTCGTGGCTTCCAGTTGAGTGAGACTGTTAGGCACTGCCAAAGCTTCAGGAATCAAACGCACCATCTTTACGGCTGCGTAAAAGGAAACTCCTGCGGTAATCACCTTGAACAGACTGGATAACCAATAAATTGGATACCACAGAGTCCACACCGCCATCAAGTGAGTAGTGCCGCAAACAATGATGAAGACAGAAAACGGGTAAAAAATTCCCTGGAAGGGAATATCGGTACGCTGTCGGAGAAAATAGATCAACAGCAGTGGAATAGAGAAATAGGAGAGAGCAATTATTACATCACTTGTTACATGAAGCCACACCAAACCAGGCTTCCAGAGATAGCCGTGCCCGTGGAGAATAAAATTGCCCTCAGAAAATATCTGTAAAACTTCGAGCATAACTAAATCAATTGTCTGAGCACTGATTTTCGTAGTTAAGCTTCCCTGTAGATCAGTTGAATCCCTAGAGCAGTCGAACTTATAATAATTCTCCGGAACTTCCGAACCCCTTTCTCTGGGTTCTAGTGATAGCTATACAAACCCATCTGTATTTATGCGTAAATTCCGGAAAGCTGCTGCTCTTTCTTCTATTGTTGGCTCACGTTCTTCTTACCGCCTCAATAGTATTGCTGAACTTTTATCCGCATAAATACCGAAACAGAGAAGATAGCATCCGAACAATGAGTTGCACAATACTTTAGGAGTAGACGCCCTAAAACTTGCGGGGAGGAGCAAGTGAGCATCACGATTCATTTTCAGTAGATCGCAAACCAGCAGAACGTCAGTCTTTGCCCTGTTGATTTTTTGTATTAATTACTACATTATCATCAGATACAAATCTTCCGTCAAACTAGGAGAGTTAACTAAAGGATGAAGAATGAAGTGTATTAGCGTTAACCTTGGCGTAGTAGGTCGTAGAACACAAGCGGGGCACAACGCAGGTTGAAGTGGTCACCCCATATCCTTGTTTAACCCACATTCGTCATCCTGGAGCTTCACACTACTTGTTTTGGGGCAATGGCAAGAATATTCTACGTAGCCTATGTATTTTTAATTACAAAATACCCATTCATACGAATAGAATACAGACTTCACATTGCGAAGCCTTAATGTGAGGCAAGCTACCGCTTTCACGCACTAAAAGCCAAAGCTTAGGTCAGCTAGGGTCATTTGACCATCAAAGGCATAGAAGGTAATTCGAGAGATATTTTGCTCCTCGATCCTTAACTGAGCATTGGGAGGAATCTGTGAATCAGAACCTGCCAAATTTGGACTTGTGACCGAAGCGCGGTTCAGGAGATTATCTCGGTGGTCATAGGCGGACAAAATTGTGCGCTGGGAACTAGTGACGTAGCAGCAGAACTGACAAATAGGTTGCGAGAAGCTTACTTCTAGCCAACCGCTTTTGGGGGCACCCATTAGCACAGTGGTACCAGAGCGAGATGGATAGGCTGGATTTGAGGGCTGTAGAGCGATCGCGTTTTTAAACGTAATCCCATAGTGGTGAAACTGATGCTCTACGACTTCAAAGCATTTCAAGTCTTCCAAGTTAAGGTAGACGCTAGAATGTCTGATCACGAGTAAATTAGAGTCACACTCAGCTGCACCCTTACAAGGAGAAGCAATCACGGCTTGCGGCTCAAGCAAGTCAGTTGCGAATCCAAAGGCTTGAGAATCTATGACTTCATTTGGCTGGAGGCTATACTGCTTTGCCATAACACTAATATGAACACACTTTTTCAAAAACCGTATGACTGATAACCACCTAGACGTGGAAAAAGTCAAAATTTTCGGTTTCTACTTGAGCAGCAGATTCCTGATCTATGAAACAGTCTTCTATCCACTACTCTCCTCAAATCCATACTACGCAATCATTTCAACCAGTTCAGAGTAACCCTCTTTTACTTTGTGAGCAGTAATTACGCTCTACATTCAAAAAGCTCACATTACAAGCTACAAAAGTTTTTAGAAGAATTACTGATTTCAGTTTGTACCTTTTTATTAAAAGCTTCCACACTTTCAAAATACTTTGATGAGATAATGATCGCAGAAGTTCCCAAGCTCCTGTCTTGTAACCATTTTAAGCGGCTCACCCATCCTTAACTTGTTACTTTTTGCTTACTCGTAAGACCTGTTAAAAGGCTAATCTGCGTAAGCAAGATATTGACTAGCAAACAATTTTGTAAAGATTTGTAAACGTATATCAACTAACAGTAAGAAGTTCTCTTGCGCCACAATCAGTGATTATGGCAGTAGTGATGAGGTTTGGAGATGATTGAGCCAAATGGCTTTAAACAGCACTCCCTAGTGACTTCGCTGGGAAGAATGGTGTATTACACAGCCGAAGATATGCCTTGGTGGGGAACAGATACTGCCGAACCTAAAGAGCTACCAACATTGGTATTTTTGCATGGCTTTGGCGGTGGTTCGTCTGCCTACGAATGGTCAAAGGTCTACCCAGCATTTGCGAGTGAGTATCGAATTCTCGCACCTGACTTAATTGGTTGGGGTCGATCGGAGCATCCACAACGGAATTACAAGATTGATGATTACATCACCACGATCATTGAGTTCCTTGAGGGAACTTGCACTGAGCCAGTTCCGGTAGTAGCATCTTCTCTCACAGCAGCACTTACAATCCGAGCAGCGATCGCTCGCCCTGATTTATTCAAGTCCTTGATTCTCACGACACCGGCAGGATTATCTGATTTTGGGCAAGACTACACGCGCAGCTTTTTCGCCCAGGTGGTCAGTACCCCCATTCTTGATCGCATCCTCTACAGCACTGGTATCGCTACCAGTGGCGGCATACGCAATTTTTTAGAAAACCGCCAGTTTGCCCGTCCCAGCAGGGTTTATGAGGAAATCGTAGACGCCTATTTAGAATCAGCCCAGCAGCAAAATGCCGAATGGGCTGCTCTTTCTTTTGTACGGGGGGATTTATGCTTTGACTTATCCCTATACGTCCCCCAGTTGACTACGCCCACGGCGATCATCTGGGGGCAAAAATCCGAGTTTACTGGGCCAGAAATTGGTAGGCGTCTCGCCGATCTCAATCCACAAGCCATTCGAGTTTTTCAACCCCTTGACGATGTTGGACTGACACCCCAGCTAGAACTGCCTGCGGTGACGATTGGCTTAATCCGGCGATATTTGAAGTGGCTTGATGAAGCTAGGGATTAGGGGCTGGGCGCTAGGGATTAGTCTTGATGAGCTAACCCCTTTCTTTTCTTTTCCCTCTAGCTCCTAGTTCCTAGTTAGGAATTCTTACATCAATCACGCTGACATTGAAGTTGTAATTTTGTCCCTCCAACTGTACTGGCGTTCCAATTTTAATTTTGCTATTGCCCAGCACGGGACCATCTTTGGTCATTGTGGCTTGACCGCCCAATGTCAGCAACATATCAGTACTGAAAGAATTCGATCTAGGATCGGGTAGCTCTTTGATAGAGCCATTGGGCTGTGGCACAAGTATGGTTCGCGGTAGTTCTTTTGCAGCTTTAATCTCAACCTGACCATAGGGTTCATTACGAATCACAATATTTGTCTTTTTCTGGGTACCAAATTGATTCATCAACGCTTCTGGATCGCGTACACTCAGCCCCCGGACAAGTACATCCACTTCTATCGGTTTTTTGTCGCTCAGTTGCGCGACGGAACCGGAGGTACCAGGAAAGAAAAAGATCCCTACAACCACTAATAAAATCACCAAGGCAGCACCCAGGTCGAGAATACTGACCTTGCCGAATAGACGTCCTTTAGAATCCAAAATAGCCATGAAACGTTTTTTGGTGTTTTTGCAAAAAGAACTATTGGAAAAGCTCTCTCTAGCACTATGCAGTAAAAGCTGAAGAGATGTCCATTCTTTCAGTCCTGTGATAAGTTACCACGACTACTGCAAGAGATCAGCAACATTTGGTCAGCTTTTCGTCGAGTTACTTCTCTCCAACGACGTGAGCTTTACCTCTGTAGACTAGGCGGTTCGTCTGGAGATGGAAGAAAATAAGGGTATGCAAGCCTGGAATGGCAACTTTAAACCCTCAAATCACGTCTGCTTTTCCATGCTTTTCGAGTAGAAGTTTCTTTGTCCTACCCGCCATGTTAAATTTGTTCTCCTTGATTTCGCGTCCTTATCGGCGTCGTTTTTTATATCCGTTGTTGTCCTTCGTTGTAGCGCTGGGTCTTATCGTAGGAACTGCTCAGGCTAGTCGAGCTTCTTTGTTTGACGTAATTCTTCGTGGGATTCAGGTTATTCAGCTGTCCAATATTTCTGATCGCCAGGAAGTCGAAATTGGAAGGCAGATTAATCAAGAGCTGGTAAGCCGTGAGATTCGGCTCTACCGTAATCCGGAAATTAATCGTTACATTAATGAAATTGGTCAGCGGTTGGAAAAAGAGAGCAAACGGCCTGATATTCCATACACTTTTCAAGTAGTTAACGATAAGGGCATTAATGCCTTCGCGACAATGGGGGGCTTTGTTTACGTCAACGCCGGTTTGATAGCCGCAGCAGACAATGAAGCCCAACTAGCAAGTGTGATGGCTCACGAGATTGGTCATATTGCTGGGCGTCATTCGATCCAGCAAATGCGGCAGAGTGCGATCGCAGGAGGTGTAGCCGCCGCCACTGGGCTAGATCGCAGCACAGCCGTTCGGATTGGTGTAGATTTGGCACTCCGGCGTCCAAACAGCCGTAAGGATGAATTGGAGGCCGATCAGCTGGGGCTAGATATGTTACGAGGGGCGGGTTATGCTCCCTCGGGAATGGTTGCCTTTATGGAAAAGCTGCTTAAGAGGGGGGGTTCTGTTCCTTCGTTCTTGAGTACCCATCCGGCAACCTCAGACCGAATCTCCGCCCTAGAGCAAGCTATCCCTTCAGAGCAGGCGAATGTGGGTGATGGCTTAAACACAAATGCCTACAAAAATAAAATTCGCGCCCTTTTATGAGCGTAGAGCTGAACGACGCGGGAGAATCTGTGAAGGTTCTACCCGCGTTACTGCTTCCTGAAGTGGTAATTTACGCACACGACGCCGAAAGACATTGACTTGATAAACCATGTTATTGGTGATGTCTAGGGCAGTCATCCAACCACTTTTGGGATGATAAGCACCGGTGTCAATATCTAACCAGCCACGACCCTGGGCAATTCTACCAGGAATTACGCCAGGTAGGGTGAAGGTGATAGTGTGACCTGTGATAATTAGCTTATCGGGGAAGTAAGGCTGAGAGATACTGTGAAATTCATCACGAATCCAACAAAATTGTTCAGCGGATTGCTTCTCAATGGGCATGCGAGGATGGACACCGGCGTGTACTAGCCAGGTATCTCCCAAATCGATGAAGGTTGGTAGTGTCCGTATCCACTCAATATGATCTTGGCGTACACCATCGGGACCATAACTGTTGATGGTGCTGTGACCACCACTATAGAGCCATGCTTGCAGGGCTGGGCCATAGATTTCTCCATCACCCAGGATGTCTAATAACATTTGCTCATGGTTACCTAAGAGACACAGGTAATGGCTTTGCTTAACAAAGTCCACTACCTGTGCACTTTGAGGACCCCTATCAATCAAGTCTCCGAGAAAGTAGACCATGTCGTCGCCAGAGGGGGCGATCGCGTCCAACAAGGTCATTAGGGTGTCATAGTGACCATGTACGTCACCGATAACTATACGACGTTGGGTCATTTTTTTATTTTTATCCAATTCCGCTTGCACCAACTACCAAGTAGCACCCTTAAATTCTCGCCTGTACAAGTGTCGTCAGGAATACTTGGCAAACTTCCTGTTCACAGTATGCCCAGATTCCTTTGCACCATTCTCACTTACAGGAACTCTCTATTACAAACAAGTGCCAAGACCCAAGTTCCGGGTTGAGAAGGAATTAGTCAGTTACTTCCTTTCTTGGCGTCAAGCACAGGGTTCATTGAGCAGCTTGCCTTAGGCAGGAAAAGCCTTCCTTCAGGGAAAGGACTCTTGTAATCTCAAGATAGTTCCTGATTCAAAAGCTTTAAAGTAATAACAGCTCTTGCAACAGCAAGGATTTTCCCTGTTCTAAGTCGAGTTTACTGCACAACAAACCGTGTCTTCTTTTATACTACCGATCATTAACACCCTTAGGCAGCCCACTGGCTGGGCTTGGGTGGAACAAGCGATCGCCCACCTAGATACCATTCTACTCGACCACTCCCATTGTGAACGTAAGGCGGCGGGAGTAGCATTGAACTTGATGTTTCGCTACCCGTCCTATACTCAACTGGTACGTCAGCTAACAGCGATCGCTCGTGAGGAACTGGAACACTTCGAGCAAGTTAATCAGTGGCTGGAAAGGCGCGATATTCCCTTAGCTCCCCTTTCTTCACCTCCCTATGGTGCAGGCTTGAAAGCTCTGATTCGTCGGTCTGAACCTGATCGACTGTTAGATTCTCTGCTAGTTTCAGGTTTGATTGAGGCTCGTTCTCACGAACGCTTGGGATTACTGGCGACTCACTGTCCTGATCGGGAGTTAGCAGAGTTTTATGGTACCTTAATGGCGTCTGAGGCGCGTCACTATGGGGTTTATTGGGTACTGGCTGATAGCTATTTTGACCGGGATGTCGTTAAAGAGCGGCTGGATGAGTTAGCAATTCGAGAAAGTGAGTTACTGGCAACCCTTTACCCTGAGCCGAGAATTCACAGTTAAAGCTGCCATGCCATCCCGCCAAGGGTTTAAACCCCTGCCTAATAGCTTAAGTCCGTTAAAACGGACTGAAGATAGCGTCAAAGTAGTCGGTTTTAACCGACTTAAGCTGTTAGCCAGAGACTTGAGTCTCTGGCGGGAAGGCAACGAAGCCGAAGTTTCAGACGATGAAATCTCTCTGACTCAAGAGTACTGATTACAGACCGAAGAAATGGGCGATCGCAAACAATATATCCTTACAGGTTTGAACCAACTGGGCGGCACTAAGTATATTTACTCTGCTGACTGCCAGCCTTCGATGGTAGCGATCACCGTATTAATATACATATTGTCCATTAGTTCTTTCAATAGCTCTTTTCCACCTTCTTGTAGAGCATTCACAAACCTTTGTCTCCTTGCTGGGGGTATTGCAGCAGTCAGGAACGCTTTTTGCTCGATTTCTGTTGCTGTGGGATTCGTCTGTTCGAGTTGCCTGAGTAGTTCTTGAATTTCAGCCGCCGCTTCAGCTAGGGTTTGTCGTTGCTCTGGCGTGTAGTTGTAATTGTGTTGGATACTTTTCTGGTCGCCTTTAACATCAGCGGCGGCATTACCAATAGTATTTTCATTTGAAGTCTGCACCTGCTAGGTTTTTGCCTTTGAAAGATTGCCTTCTGAGATCTTCTCCACTGAAATCTCGTCTCCCCGTTTCGTATCGCTTCAGAACCTCATGAGCCTTCATGACGCGCTTGCCACCGTTTGGGTGTTAATTCATAGCTTAACGCTGCGATCTCGTTTTGGTAGGGGCACGACATATCGTGCCCCTACCGTGCTGTTCTGGAAGTAATTACAATGCGATCGCACCTTCCTACAAAATGCGAAGGATAGAGGGCGATTGGAAATCGCGTCTACACAAACAAAACCTGCCTTCGCAGGTTGAGAGCAATTTCTTCGAGT
>DATNPI010000143.1:0-21922 GCA_036703325.1 Coleofasciculaceae cyanobacterium | reverse complement strand
CCCCTGCTCCGAGAGTCAAAAAATAGAGCTATTCTATCTGCGGTCCAAAAACCATCTGTAAAATAAACGGCTCCCCATCGACACGGTGATACCTATCCGCCCAAGCGCGGATAACTTCATCGAGTTCTTGCATCGCCGGCTCAATTTGATCGGGCGGGATATCTAATTCTTCCAACACCCGCATTACATTCGGCTGACGGTCTGCCCAATCCTTCATCAATCGGAAGTAGCGTGCCGTATCCTCCACCATAGTGTAAGTACGTTCTTTTCCATCCGCTGGCGAGTAAGATGCACGGGTCAGAGCGTAGTACGGCAAGCCCCAAGGGCAATCAATTCGCGTTACCGTCCCTGAATAGATTAAGCGACGCTTGATATGTTCTGCCATAGCTTCACTCAAAGGCAGACGTTGCTCTGGTGGCAAATCTTCCTGAGAGCGAGTGTGCAGAAACTCAATTAATTCCAAAAACTGAAGGGAATTAACGACCTGGGCATCCGGTAGGTTATCGGGTAACTTTTCCTGGATGTGTCGCTTTTCTTGAGCGTTGAGGCTTGTTCCACAGATGCGCGATCGCCCTGGTTGCCAGGGATAGTGTTCCATCCAGACATAGGGAAATTGAATCAGATAGCGAGGTTCCTGAGAACCCAGCATCTTCAACAGCTTCCCTTCCGTTAAGGCTTGTCTGACTTCCTCAACAATTACCTTGACCCGCTTTGGCTCAATGTGGTGCAAATGACCCGTCATCCGGGTATTCTCACCTTGCTCCAAATAGGTCATGTATATAGCACACTTAGCGGCAGTTGCCGCCGCATCTAGAAAAGCCCCGTGTCGGTGTCCACTGGTTCTCATCGCGCTGAAAGCCAGGTATAGCATAATCTGATCCATTGCACTGGGGCTAAGGCTTTTGATCAGATCGAGGTGGTTGATCATCTTAGGGGCGATCATATCGCATGGGTACAAAACTTGCATTCCTTTAGTGACTTGTCTCACCATTACACCTAATAAGTGAGTTCAACTCACAAAGCCGAACCTGCGCTTACTCAAAGCACCCTAATGTTTGAAGCGAATTCTCTCCAATTATAGAAAACTAAAGAGCAAATCGAAAACTGGAAGATTTTCCTCGCTTTGAGTGAAAATCGAGATAGAAGTCTTCCAGCGAACTTTATATCATACTCTGGGAATCAAATTTTCCTGTAGTTTGAATAAAGGTTTACGTCCAGCACGGCGAGGCTGCTTGTCTTTCTCTAGTTGGGTTTGAGCCGCTAGCAGTTTAAGGGAAAAGCCAGACTCTTGTTGTAAGGTTGAGCCGTAGGTAGCAATCGGGGGAGCAATAGAAAACGAGATTGTTAGCAGGCTCAACAAAAGTATTGAGCTGTGAATGCGCATAGCGGAGGTCCGTGTCAGGGTTTCTAGTCACTGATACGGACTTATTGCTAGTGGTTCAGGAAAAACTCCTGTTGAAGCTTACTTGACGAGTCGCCAGGTTCAGGCGAGATTGGAAGCTGAAGTGTAAGTATTGTACATCGTCCGGTTGCTCGCCACCTCGCCAACTATTGCAGCCTTCTGAGATGGAAAGACTTTTCTATGTTTTTTGGAGCTGTGCTATTATTGTTTCATAAAAGATTTTTTGAAGTGCAGTCGCGCTTCATGGGCATCAACATTGCCTGCTAGCCTACCTGAGTGAAAGCACTCCTGAAAGCGATCACTTCCAAGAGTGCTAAGAAAGCGGTGAGGTAAGGGGGTCGTCGGATTTAGCCTAGCGTTAGCCCTACAGCCAAGCGATAGCGTAGCGAGACGTAGTCGGGAACTAGCGGTGATTACGTCACGGGCGTTTATGGAGAAGACGCTAACGTGTCTTTGCCCACCAGCTCTTGCATGAATTTTTTCGACAATCCACCAGATAAAGTCTGGCTTTCAGCGTCCACTACCACGATGGGGTGACTTGTCGTTCTTTTGGTTGGTTTCAACGGATAGTAGTTGACCGGAGATAGAAGTATAAAAGTGCATAGCAGATGTCTGAATCAGGGTTTCTACTACCTGATTCGGAGTTACTACTAGAGCATCAGGAAAAACTTTCGTCGGAGTTTAGTGGATTTTCCCCAGTTGATGGTAAAATCCTTATACGGGTGTACTACGCCGTATAAAGCTTTTCCACAACCAGCCAGCTACCCGACTTGTTGAGATGTCCCCAGACTGTAATCTGCTGCTGGTTAATGCAAGTCTTCAGTTGCTCGTCTACCTCCGGTTGCAAAGTAATCAGCGTCCAAGTCTGACTACCCTGCTCTCCTGGCTCAGTAAGGTTAATCCTGTAATCCTGCTCGTCGTAGCGTTGAAAAATACCGGTGAAAGGTATTGAAGATGAGGCGGTGACGGGGTGACGGGGTGACGGGGGGATTGAATTAACACTTTGTTTAAAAGTTTGGGATGAAGCTTCACTCCTCTCCCCCTCTCCTCCTTTCCCCTTCTCGACATTGCCATTAGAGGGATAGTCCTCTGGATTGTCCAGATAGTGCTGTTGCCAGTAAAGCCAATCTGGACGGTTAAAGGGCAAATTGAATAGAGGAATAATCGCTGCTGGCGCAACTGCATCTTGTAACAAGGCTTCTTGGATGCGCCTAACTGGCAAATCTCTTGGTTGACAGCCCAGTTCAACGCCCAACGCTGCGACCATCCCCGCCGCTTGACCAATATTCATGACTACTGGTTGCAACCGGCTTGAACCATTGGCAATGTGAGACACAGAAATATTTTTCTCACAGACGAGAAGACCATCGGTTGACACTGGCACCAAGCAACCATAGGGAATGGTAAAAGGTGTTCCTGTCCAGCGACCACCCCAGCGGATTGATTTCGGTTCTAAGGGGAAATCGATGCCTGGATAGTGGTGGTCATTGGCGTAGTTACCCAACGCAATTGCACTTATCTGTCCAGTTGCATCTATTGGTAAAGACGCTACTCGTCCTCCACCCATCGGCAAAATGTCTTGCTCCCGCAGCGTAACGAGTCCCTGGAGACGTCGGCTTTCGCGGTAGTAAGGATGCAGCGCATAGGCTCCTCCACCCAATGGAGAGTAGGGAAAAACCTGTTCAGCTAAACCGTAGCGAGGCCCCAGTTGGGTTTGAATGAAGCGGGCAAAACTCTGGGTGTGCCAACGGGCTTCCTGAAGAAACTGCTGTCGCGAGGCTTGAGATTCAACTAAGCGCCCGACGCCTTCACCATAGTCATTACCTCGTAGTGGCCAGTTAATCATCAACAGACCGCTAGGTAGGCGTCCGTAATTGAGAAATTGTTCTGCTCCGTAGCCTTCCCAAGCACCAGCAAATTGCTCAGGAGCGTCATAGGGAGGGGCGGGAATCTCTGGCGCGTCTTCAGTTGTTCCGAAATCTTTGAGGATGACTACCCACGTCGGAGCTTGTACAGGATATCGCTGTGTCAACTCAGTGGGCGCTACGGGTGCGCTGGGTTCCCCAAACTCAGATTGCAGTTCCCAACCCCAACGGTGTGGCACTTCAGCCAAAGCCAACAAATCTCCGAGTTCGGTAGCGTCTAGCGTTACTTTGGCTTTAACAATGAAATCTGCAAACCGAACACCAGTGATACAGTTGCTTTGTTGCAAAACCTCTAAGGGTGTCTGTCCTGCAATCCACTTGAGGTTGGGTAGTTGCTGCACCCAATCGGCAAGCAGCTTTGCTCCGGTACGGGGGTCGTAACTAAACATACTGACCCAGCTGTTGTTTAGCCCACCCCTTTGTCGGTGCTGCAATTCCCGTACAAATGCTCCCCATAAACCTGTCTGGAACGCGGCTAATTCATTGCCATCCGGTGCAGCGACGCCCGCAGAGGTGAGCATTCCTCCTAGCCAGGGTGTTTCACTAACCAGGATAGTTTGGACGCCTTGACGCGCCGCTTGGATAGCGGCAGCTGTACCGCCAGTGCCACCTCCAACAACTAAGACATCGGCTGTCAATGTCTGATTAACCATCAGAAACCTCCGGGGTACTGCGACCATAGTGCGATCGCGCTTGGTCGTATGGGCGATAGGAGAGCTGACTGAGCGGGAAGGACTCAAAGAACTGAAAGAACTGACTCAGTTTCTTCAAGATGAAGGCTTCTACGAAGCAGAGATGTCGGAGTGCGATCGCTAGTATGGTAGTTCTCCCTGTTAGATTTGGGGGGCGTCGTGGTGGAATGCGTAAATCCTGAAGCAATAGGCAACCAACAACAGACAAAAATCTGCAAGCTGATAGCTTAATGCTCACCACTAGTGTTAAATCTAGTATCGTTGGCGGTGGAAAATCAGCATGAAAGCACAGGTATTTCGAGGGGTCAATCAGCTGCACTACGAAGAGGTGCCAGTACCTGAACTTCAAACCGATGAGGTGCTGGTACAGGTGCAAGTCGTCGGCTTGTGCCAGTCAGATATCAAAAAGATTCGCTATCCCCTCTATGAACCCCCGCGCATTTATGGGCATGAAACTGCTGGGGTGATTGCAGCGGTGGGAAAGGATGTCACTGGTTGGCAAGTTGGGCAACGGGTTGTTGTGATGCACCACATTCCTTGTATGCGCTGTAACTACTGCCTGAATGACAACTTCTCGATGTGCGAGGTTTATAAAACTATCACGACAACAGCTGGATTTACCCCTAGCGGCGGTGGCTTCGCGGAGTATGTCAAGGTTCCGGGGCATATTGTCCGAAACGGAGGGCTGATTCCGATTCCAGATAACGTTAGTTTTGAACAAGCCAGTTTTGTTGAGCCGACTAATTGTTGCCTCAAGGCTGTCAAAAAAGCGCAAGTTTGCCCTGGCCAAACTGTTTTAATAACGGGTGCTGGCCCAATTGGGCTGATGTTCATTATGCTAGTAAAATACTTCGGTGCCAGAGCGATCGCAACCGACCTCCTCCCCACCCGCGTTGAGAAAGCTCGTGCTGTCGGTGCCGAAGGGGCTTTTGATGCCCGTGACCCAGATTTGCAAAGTAAAATCTTCTCCCTTACCGAGGGTATGGGAGTTGACACAACTCTGCTGGCAGTTCCTAGTGAGAAAGCCTTTTTCCAAGCTTTGAGCTGTACGCGCAAGGGCGGTAAGATTCTGTTTTTTGCTGAGTTCCCTGATGAGGTGGAAATCCCAATCAATCCCAATATCCTGTATCGCCGGGAAATTGACCTAATGGGCAGTTACAGTTCCTCTTATCGGCTTCAGTCTCTAGCAAGTGACATTGTGTTTAACCAGCGCATTGATGTGGATGCGTTGATTAGCGATCGCTATCCCCTGCAACAGTTAGCTGCTGCTGTCGAACAAGCGCTCACCCCAACAGCCGATACTTACAAGATCTTGATCTATCCTCAGACTCCTGAAGTTTTAGTGTGACTTCGCTGGAGCTTAGAAACTAGAGCATCGGCGAAAGTTGGTGTTTTATAATGAAGCACCTCCACCGGCTTGGCGCGAGGTGGAGGTGTCTATGCTAACTTGGGATTGTTGGAGTCCCACAAGTCACATAGACAAGCCCAGCTTCGAGGCGAACATCCAGAACTTCTGCTGGAATGTTCCTCACTGTCCTTTCGGCGAGTGAGCTGAAGAATGCCTCTAGCAGCGATATTTTGAGAGCCATTTAAGTCGCCGTTGTATCGCTTGCCAGAGGTAAATTTTGCCAGAGCATAGTTTTTGGAGTTGCGCTGCACAACCCCAGAGCCGTCATACGCCAACTTCGAGGTATAGGCGGCAACCACATCAATCACTTTGCCACCAATTTCTTGCCACCTCATCTCAGTAAAGTTACGAATCATAGCTTTGAGCCACCCATGAAAGCGTTGGCGTAGAGTAGAGCGTTTCCGCCCACCCGTTGCTTTCCATCCTTTGAGATTCTCAAAAACCATTGCTTCAGCATTAAATTGTTTAGCGATGTTTACGATTCGCTTCGAGACGATGTGAGCAATGTTCTGGTTCATATTTCGGCATTTGCGATAGGTGTTGGAACAGAATCCCTTATGAAGGTTGCCGCCTTTACCCATCGTCTTGCTTGCTCTGAGTGACACTGATTTCAGTCGTTTATCTCTGCGGTCTATGTCTCTTCCAGGGTGAATAAACTCGCGATGGATTACAGTACCGTCAAAAGTAACAACTGAAACCGTTGCCGTTGTATTTATCCCCAGATCAACAGCAACCACATTGTTGTCTGATTGTCGTTTCTGGGGATGACACTCAAAAGGGACTGAAAGATGGCAATTGCGCTTATTAAAGATGAGCGAAGGAGATAACAACTTATTGCTATCAACTGTGTGCCGTTCTCTCAATCCCGAAATCTGAACCGTTGTCCAGACCCAATCTGAACCCGTGAAGACTTTAATCTCTACTTGGTCATACCCATGTAGTTTGTAGCACTGTCCTTTGTATAGAACTGGATAGCAACCAGCATCCGCATTGAGAGTGGGTGGCTTGGCATCTCTCCGATTTCGGATGCCTGCCTGCCATTCCCGGTAACGAGTGACAAAACTGCTCACCTGTCCTACCGCAAAGGCGATTGCCGCTCTACGGTAGTAACTGGGGAACTTGTGAAATGTCCGGTCAATGCCAGGGTATTTGACATCGGGATTCTGGCTGGTTTGATGCACCAAGCGTTCAACCGCAGGAATCACCGGCTGACTAGTCAGACTTCCCAACTCTGACCAATGGGTAAAGATAACCCCCACCAAATGCCTGCACAAACGACGATAAACCTTCACCGTTTCGGCAAACAGTAAACGCTGTTGTGCCGTTAGGTTCAGGCTCCAAATGTCCGTGCGAATGATGGGATTTCGGTTTACCATAGAGCCATTGTATCAGCATAGTGTCCGTCCTGACAATGAAGCTTAAACCTTATGGGCACTGCTTCGGAGCTATCAACATTCATATAGTGTTCGTGACAAAATACAGGCACCCTGTCATTACACAGGAGGTTGAGTCGAGGCTCAAAAGTATGATGACAAAGCTGTGTGAAACACAGGGTTGCATTCTTTTGGAGTGCAAGGCTGATTTGGGAACAAAAGACCATATTCACTTGCTGGTTGAAATGCCGCCCAAATTGGCTTTGTCTGACCTCGTGAACACGCTCAAAACGATTACTAGCCGCGAGATTAGAAAGGAGTTCCGAGACTTCCTGAAACCCTACTACTGGAAGCCTGTCTTTTGGAAAAGAGGATATGGATTTGTTTCTGCGGGTGGAGCTTCTCTGGATGTCCTCAAACGGTACATCGAAAACCAAGGCTACGATGATTAATCCTATTGGCAATTCCACTTCGTTCCATTGCCTCGTCCTAACCCCCACCTGCTACGCGAGGATCGGGGAATGCGGACGAATTTTGTTCAAAATTCAAACTCTTCCCTAGTCCCCAGACCCTAGCCTCTATTCCCTAGCTAAGATAGCGATGAAGCAGCTCTTCAAGCTCATCAACCAGATAAGGCTTACTAACAAACTCATTACAGCCTGCTAATAAGATGCGCTCTCGGTCTTCTGGTCTTGCCAAAGCCGTCACTGCAATGACCGGAATCATATTTGTGAGCGGGTTCTGCTTGAGGTGAGAGAGAACTTCCATTCCGTCCATGTCTGGCAGCATCATATCCAGCATGATCAGAGTAGGCTGGTAACTTTGTGATAAGTCGAGAGCCGTCTGACCATCTGCGGCAGAGATAAACTCGCAATCAAGCTGCTCAATCAGGAAGGTGAGCAGCAATAAATTATCTTCATTGTCATCTACAACCAAAACTAAAGGCTTTCGGGCAGTAGGCAGTTTGCCATGCCGGGGCGAAAGTTCCATATCCACATCCACAGTCTGCTCCAGGGAAGTCGTAGGGAAAGCGAGACAATCCTCAATAGCAAAGTGGACAAGGCACTCCTCAAGCGGCTAGGGGGCGCTTGTATAGACTGGCTTGCACTCGATCTGCACTGATTTCAGATAGAAGTGTTTCAATCGAGATTTGTCAAATAAAACACTATCCAAAGACATATCTTACTTTAAAACAACAAAAATATGGACTCTGAGCCAGAACTTCAAGCCAAGTTCAGCAGCTACCGCAAAAATCATTAAATATCGTTAATTTATATTGTTTTTTTAACAATTGAGCAAGTATAGGCAAAGATGGGTGTATAGCAAGGTGAGGTGCGATCGCTCTCTACCCTCTCCCAACAGCTAATCAGTAATATGGAAGGAGCAATTGCTTCTGGCGCAAAAATCTAAAAAATCCTCAATTGTCTTGAGTAGCTAGGAGCATTAACTCACAAATTGTTGAATAATTTTAAAGATATGCCTTTAGATCCATTTATTCTAGAACACCCCCCTTGTATGAATCAGGAGTCATCAAAGCCTACGCGAGGGCAGCTAGAACGTATGCTGTCACAAGGTCTCCAGGCTTTGTATCGTGCTCAGTTAGGGCATCAGCCCGGTAAAGTGACTTGCCAATTATTTGATGAGAAGCTGGCAATTATTGTCGAAGACTCGATTACCCCGCCAGAGCAACTGCTAGCCAATAGTGGTCAAACGGAGTTAGCAGAACAAGTCCGCTCAGACTTGGATAAGGCAATCCAACCCCAAGTAAAGGAGCTGATTGAGGAAGTGCTTGGTGTTGGCGTCCTTGACCTCCTCAGCGATGCTACTCTGGAAACCGGTCGTACTGGCATGATCGCTGTTCTGGATGTCACGCCGGCAGTTCGCAATCCTGATGCGATTCCTAAGGTCAAGAAATAGTCGCTGGCAAGCGGAGATAACGTTGCACTGTGGCTTCAATGTCCTCCAGCATATAGGGCTTGCTGAGATAATCATTGAAGCCCGATCGCAGAAGACGCTCTCGGTCACCTGCGATCGCCAATGCTGTCACAGCAATCACAGGAATCCTTTTGGTTTTTGTCTCTTTCCGGAGTTGAGACAAAACCTCAGTGCCATCCATGTATGGCATGAGAATATCTAACAAAATTAAATCAGGTTGATAGGCTTGTGCTAATGACAGAGCGCTCATACCATCAACTGCTGTGATTACAGAGCAACTAGTTTGCTCCAACACATACGTCATCAGCAGCAAGTTATCTTCGTCGTCATCAACTACCAAAATTAGCGGCCGCGTTGCAATAGAGTGTTGACCATCAGTAACACCGCGAAACTTGAGTTCACAACAAGGGAAAAATTTCAAGTCATCCATGTTGTCTATCGGGAAATCCTAGGAAGGTCATCGTCACTCTCACCATGAGAGTGGACAAAGCACTCCCCAAGCGGCTATTCGGCGCTTGCTTTTGACGGTATTTAGAGTTGAGTGCTAGGTTGTTAAGTCTTTGCTTGGAATCAAGGAAAAGGCTTGTCAAGCTAGCGAGAATGTTGCGTACCTCGTTATTCTAGTGCAAATCTACAAATAATTACAGATTAATTTAAGGTTTGCTACCTTGACTGATGTAGCTACTTTCATCTAATTATATAAAACTTTATGATAGCCATTAGCGCTTGATAATCCTTAAAGTATCTGTGAAGCTCTCTCACAACATCAGGCTTTGACAGTGATGCTCACAGTAGACTGGGGGTAAAACGTCTAGTCCCATCTACTGTGGGATAGGAGAGCGAGGCAATGGGTATCGCCACGATTAACCCAGCAACCGGGGAAACAATTAAAACCTTTGAGCCGCTCAACGGCGAGTCGATAGAAGCGAAGTTAGCACTATCGCAACAGACATTTGAGCAATACCGTAAAACGCCGATGACCCAAAGAGCCGAATGGCTCAACGCGGCGGCTGAGATTTTAGAGCGCGACAAAGTAAGCTTTGGCAAGATTATGACCGCTGAAATGGGGAAAACCCTGAAAAGTGCGATCGCCGAAGCGGAAAAATGCGCCTTAGTTTGCCGCTACTACGCCGAACACGCCGCTGAATTTCTGGCGGATGTTCCAGCATCCACCGATGCCAGCCAAAGTTTCGTGCGCTACCAACCGCTTGGGGTAATTCTAGCCGTCATGCCTTGGAATTTTCCTTTTTGGCAAGTATTTCGCTTTGCCGCACCAGCTTTGATGGCAGGCAATGTGGGGTTACTGAAACACGCCTCTAATGTACCGCAGTGTGCATTGGCGATCGAGGAAATTCTTAGACAAGCGGGATTTCCCGAAGGAGCTTTTCAAACATTACTGATTGGCGCAGACCAAGTTAAAACGATTATTACTGATAAGCGAGTCAAAGCTGCAACATTGACTGGTAGTGAGTTCGCCGGTGCTAGTCTTGCAGCAACAGCGGGTGACCAACTGAAGAAAACAGTTTTAGAACTCGGCGGCAGCGACCCGTTTATTATCCTAGAAAGTGCTGATTTAGAGGCAGCCGTTTCAACAGCGGTTAGCGCTCGATTGCTCAATAACGGTCAATCTTGCATTGCAGCGAAACGGTTTATTGTTGCAGAGGCTATTGCCGATGAATTTGAACGGCGCTTTGTCGAGAAATTCCAGACGCTCAAAATCGGTGACCCAATGGATGAGAATACCGATGTGGGTCCCTTAGCGACTCCTGGCATCCTTGAAGACTTAGACCAACAAGTTCAGGCTTGCATCGAAAAAGGGTCAAAAGTTCTCATCGGCGGACATCGTCTATCTGATCGCAGTGGTAACTTCTATCTGCCGACAATTTTGACAGACTTCCCGCCTGGTACACCAGCTGACGAAGAGGAATTTTTTGGACCTGTCGCGCTTGTATTCCGAGTGCCTGACATTGACGCCGCTATAATAAAAGCGAATGCAACATCTTTTGGGCTGGGAGCGAGTGCCTGGACAACGGATGAAGGGCAAGCACATCGCTTAATTGACGAACTCGAAGCTGGTGCTGTCTTTATTAATGGTCTAGTCAAATCTGATCCCCGACTACCTTTTGGTGGAATTAAACGTTCCGGGTATGGTCGAGAATTGGGGATTCAAGGTATCCATGAATTTGTCAATATCAAAACAGTCTGGGTGAAGTAGTAATAGAGACTGTGGACGAAGAACAGTGATAGAGGCTAGGGTTTATCTCAACCCTAGTCTCGAAAAAATCTGTTTACCAAAACCAACAAATAAATATTGAAGGAAAGTGAAATGGGTGAAATCAACACCGCTGAATTATTGGTGCGTTGCCTGGAAAATGAAGGAGTTGAATACGTTTTTGGGCTGCCTGGGGAAGAAAACCTGCACGTCCTGCAAGCGCTTAGACATTCTTCAATTCAGTTTATTACAACTCGCCACGAACAGGGTGCAGCTTTCATGGCAGACCTCTATGGACGCCTGACTGGTAAAGCTGGGGTCTGCCTTTCTACGCTCGGCCCAGGAGCGACTAACTTAATGACAGGCGTTGCTGATGCTAACCTGGATGGCGCACCACTGGTAGCAATTACAGGTCAGGTGGGAACAGACCGAATGCATATTGAATCCCATCAATACTTGGATTTAGTGGCAATGTTCGCCCCAGTGACCAAGTGGAATGCTCAAATCGTTCGCCCTAGTAATACAGCAGAAATTGTCCGCAAAGCTTTTAAAATCGCTCAGAGCGAGAAACCAGGGGCAGTTCACATTGATTTGCCAGAAAACATTGCCGCGATGCCGGTAACTGGTGAACCGTTGGAAAAGGATAGTCGGGAAAAAACTTATGCTTCTTTCCGTAGTTTGGGTAAAGCGGCTGTTGCAATTTCCAAGTCAAAAAATCCTTTAATTTTGGTAGGAAATGGAGCGATTCGTGCTAATGCCAGTGAGGCGCTGACGGAATTTGCTACACGGATGAATATTCCGGTAGTGAATAGCTTCATGGGTAAAGGTGTTATTCCCTACACTCATCCTTTGGCGTTGTGGACAGTAGGTTTGCAACAGCGTGACCACATCAGCTGCGCGTTCGATCAAACTGACTTAATCATTGCGGTTGGTTATGACTTGATTGAATATTCTCCTAAGAAGTGGAATCCAGAGGGGAAGATTCCGATTATTCATATTGGTGCCACCCCAGCAGAGATTGATAGCAGCTATATTCCTCTAGTGGAAGTTGTAGGCGATATCTCTGACTCGCTTACTGAAATCATGAAGCAGGCGGACAGGCAGGGCAAACCAACACCATCTGCCGTCGAATTGCGATCGGCAATCCGAGAGGACTACGAATATTATGCTAACGATGATGCCTTTCCCATCAAGCCACAAAAGCTGATCTATGACTTACGGCAGGTGATGGGTCCTGAAGACATTGTGATTTCCGATGTCGGTGCTCACAAGATGTGGATGGCGCGTCACTATCATGGCGATCGCCCTAATACCTGTATCATCTCCAATGGCTTTGCCGCAATGGGTATTGCGATGCCAGGGGCAATAGGAGCAAAACTCGTTCATCCCGATCGCAAGGTAGTTGCTGTCACTGGCGATGGGGGATTTATGATGAATTGCCAGGAATTAGAGACAGCCCTGCGGGTAGGAACTCCCTTTGTTACCTTGATTTTCAATGACGGCGGCTATGGCTTGATTGAGTGGAAGCAACAAAACCACTTTGGTGCAGGCGAATCAGCTTTTGTCCGTTTTGGCAATCCAGATTTTGTTAAATTTGCTGAAAGTATGGGATTAAAAGGTTACCGTGTGACTTCAGCCGCTGATTTGATTCCTACTTTGAAAACGGCACTGGAACAAGATGTTCCCACAGTGATTGACTGTCCGGTGGACTACGGCGAAAACCTCCGCTTCACCCAAAAAGCCGGGGATTTGAGTTGTAAGATTTAGGTTGATTAAGCTGACGCGCATAAAACATTGGATATTCGCATCCTGGCTTTTTGTCAGTGGTCAGTAGTCAGTGGTCAGTTAGGCGAAAGCTACTGACCACTGACTACTGACAGAAAATTTAAGTGTTTCGGCTGAGATCTTGCACCATTTTCAAGCCTGCTGTAGGGGCGGGTTTCACCCAAAGCCCACATACTCAACAGCAACTTATGTAAACCCGCCCTCACCTATCGAGCAATACATCGGTTGGGGCGGGTTTACAAGAATTGTCTATTGATAGCCACATTGAAAGGAAAACCCGCCCCTACAAACCTTCACCGACAGTTTAATGAGAATGGTGCAAGATGTCATACCAAATCCGGGTTAAATATCCCTTTTTTGGTGGGGACAAGGCAGATGGCAGATGGCAGATGGCAGATGGCAGAAGGAAAAAAAGACTTCAGCCGAAAAGGGGGTTATCAAGGCGGATTTGGTATCAGTTTACCTACTGGGAAAAGGTTAAGGGATAAGGGGGAAAAGGCTTTCCTTTTACCTTTCCCCCTTTAGTTAAAAAGGCATAGCCCTCGGCGGGAAGGGAGGACACTCATTAAGGTGTCATTGTCCCGTCAGCTGCGGGTTGCCTTCTATTCCTCGCTTCCTCACTGTTCTCGATGGAACGGCGAATGTCCTGTAGGCTGCGACCATCTCGAAGACCATCCTGCCAGCCTTGCAGACCAGAGGGGTCAGCATCACGACCTAGCACGTCCCGGTAGATTTTGTTAATGGCGTCTCGCGCTTCTGGACTGCCAGCAATGCCTCGGCGGACATCGTCAAATGACTCACCGCTTCGTACACCTCTTGACCATTGTCTCAGTCCGTTCCTGTCAGCATCACGACCGAGTACATCTTGATAAATGTCTCTGACGTCACGGCGGATATTCACGCGATCGCGCAGATATCGCCCATCGTTCAACCGATAATAATTATCTGACTGTCTCCCATTATCCCAGCGCTGATTATAAATATTTGCTCGTTGTCTACAAACTACTTGATTGTAGCGATTCGTCTGGCAAACACTCTGTGCTGACGCTGGAGCAATAGAAGATATTGACACTACACCAGAAACGGTGAGAACACTAAGAAACGCTGAAGCTCTCATCAGAGTTTTCATGGCTTATTTTTCTCTGGCAGCAATGCCAAAAGTATATTGAATAACTACTAAATTAATACATATTATGGGTAAGTGCATTCGTCTATTTGGCTCACCCAATTGGGTGAATTTTTCAATTCGCTCAACGAATATAGGGTCGCGGAAATCTTAGCCCATACAATAACAGCTAGGACTTATACCATTTTGGATTTTGGATTTTGGATTTTGGATTTTGGATTTTGAAAGCCTTGCCAATCGGTAGTTTCAGGAATTCAAATCTATCAAGTTTAAGCCCAAATGGTATTACGCACTCGCAGAGCTATCGCCCCAACGCAAGGGGGGAACAAGATCTAACTTCCCCTTTTCTTTGAGTGGTGGGGGCTAATCACCGGATATTGCCAAAGTCCTGACAGCGATCGCCACTAGATAAATTGTTTTATAAAAATACCTCTTAAGGGAGATACTATATAAACCTAAAAATAGTATAAAAATTAGCGAAAGCTCATCAAGAGGTAACTAACTGAATCTGTGCGATCGCTCTTGTTAAAAAGTATAGATTGTGAACAAGGCTTGCACTTCAATCAAAGGCAGATTCCACAAAAATTCTGGCTTCCAGCCATCCGGATCGAACCGCGAATGACACCCTCGCTGGTAAGCATTCCATAGCAGTTGCTTGATGAAACGATGTCGGGACGCAGTGCCTTTCTGAGCCAACTGTCTGTAGATGGGCCGCAGTAGCCCTAACCCCAAGAACAGATTCAGAAGACTAAACTTTGCTCCCAGGAGAAAGGCTTGAACTTGAGCCTCACCGATGGGGTCAGTGCCATATCCTGTGAGGACGTGGATACCATCATGCAGTTGTTTACGGCGTGGGCCCGTGTTCAAGGGTTCTAACTGGTGCTGGTCGAGAAAATCAGCCCAGGCGCGACCAAAGGTGCCAGTAGGAAGTGATCGCAGTTTCTGGATATTCACAATTGGGGCAACATTCAACCCCAAACTCTCACTTACGCGATCGATCAACTTGAGAAAGCGTTCGACTTGAGGAGCGGGGCTAGGCGCAGCGAGAGGTTGTTTCATCATCTATTCACCATTATTGACATGGAAGGGCAATCCCTCAGAGATTGCCTAACAAAAGACTTGCCGGTTCGATTACTGGGCGCGATTCTTCATCCGCGATTGCCGCATTTGCTCCAGTTGTGTCCGCTGTGCATCAGTAAGGATGCCATTCCTTTGTTCTTTAGACGACTGCTTAATCTGCCGGATTTGGGTTTTCTGAGCTTCGCTAAGATTCAGTGTTGCAAAGATACCCTGCCGCCTAGCTTGCCCTTGCGAGGAAGAATTCGCAGCCCCATTGGCGTTTTGCCTCTGACTGCGACGGTTTTGACGAGCAGTTTTGTACTGTTCCAGTTGCTGTGGTGTGAGGACTGCCTCAATTTTTTGGCGAGTCTGTTGGTGAAGCTGCTTCATCTGGTCTTTTTGGGCTTGGGTCAGGTTTAGGTTTGCCCATCGACCTTGGCGTTGTTGGCGTTGTGCCTGTGCAACTAACAGCTGTTCGGATATGTTGGCTTGACCTTTGACAGCGACGGGACTTGCAGCAACGCTGAGTGCGCTAGCCAAGCATCCAGTTAGGGCTATCGCTCCCACCAACATTGGCATCAGTTTTAGTTTCATAGGTAACTGCCTGTTTCTTGTCTTCGATGCCACCATCATAGAGATTCAAACAGAAACGCTACATGAGGAGAAAGTCACGCTTTAAATATGACTATAGTCATGTGTCAAGATATGGCTGGTTGTTTTAGCATTGCCAGCTATAAAACTTTAATGGGCTTGGTTACTAAAAAACCAAGCACTAAACACTAATTAATTGAATTCCTTCTAACTAACGATAGCGAACAACTAACCACTACTGATGAGCCGCCCAATTCAACTCCAAAATCATCCCTTTCGATTTCTGCTCTACCTGGAGTGGATACTGCTGGTTATTGCTGTTTTATCTGAAGCCTTACCTTACCCATTTCGTCGGCAAACTCGGGAGCCGCTACTCATGATTTTGAGTATTGCTAGCTTTGGAGTAATGGGCTTGAGAATACCCACGGGTAAGCAAACCGATAAGATACTATACACTAGTATAGAAATTTTATTAGTTTTATTAACCGTAAATGCGGGAGGAATTCGACTCTTCCCGCTTCTTTACATTGTCCTCGTCATCCGCAGTTGTCTAATCTATCAATTACCGGGGCGCTTAGGAATTACAGGTTTATCATTTTTCTTATTTCTATTAACACTGTTGCGTTGGGTTGAAAGTTTCCCGGCACGCCCGCTACTGCAAGAGCGATTGCGATATCTTCTATTGGGCTATTCGCTCTTGTTTGGATTGAGTTTGGCGTTTGTGTTGCTGTTAATGAATGCCCTGCTATCTGAGCGCCAAAGCCGGGAAAAACTCGCATCTGCGAATGAGCAACTTAGGAAGTATGCCCTACGAATAGAAGACCAAGCGACGCTACAAGAGCGCAACCGCATCGCTCGTGAGATTCATGACTCACTGGGGCATTCTCTGACTGCTCTTAACCTTCAGCTGGAAACGGCGCTGAAACTGTGGTCAGCTGACCCTATTAAAGCCACAAAGTTTTTGGAACAGGCGAAACGGCTGGGGTCAACAGCATTGCAAGATGTCCGCCATTCGGTTTCTACCATGCGGTCTAATCCCCTACAAGGGCGTTCCTTGGAAGAAGCGATCGCCTCTTTGTCCCAGGAGTTTCAGCAAACAACCGGCATCTCACCAACTTGTAGCCTAATGCTAGGGCGTCCAATACCCATTGAGGTGATGACAGCTGTCTACCGAATCGCACAGGAAGCACTTACTAACATCTGCAAATATGCAAATGCCACTGAGGTAAAAATTCAGTTACAGACCTCCCCAACCCAACTCAACTTGAGCATTCAAGATAACGGTAAGGGGTTTAATATAAATCAAAATACCACTGGCTTCGGACTCCAAGGAATGCAAGAACGTACCCTGGCGCTAGGTGGTCAGTTTGAAATTGACAGCGCACCAGCATCTGGCTGTCGAATTACTGCTAAATTCGCATTGCCGAAACTATAAGATCGAGTCCAGTTAGATACAATTGCCTTTTTCCTATGAGCAATTAGTCACTAGTGCAGTGCGGCAGAAATAACCCACCCGTTAAAAAAAGTTCAAACGCTTACTGTAAAAGCTTTCTTCCCTTCTGCCTGATCACTGAGCGTGTCGAGTCGAAGTGACTGGTCACTGAGCGTGTCGAAGTGCTGCCTTCTTGCACTAGCAAAAAAAACGAGGATTATAAACGAAGTAATTAACCAGACTAGATAGAACAACTAACAACCAACTACTTATGATTCGTGTGTTACTGGTAGATGATCAGAGTCTTATCCGTCAAGGCTTAAGAGCGCTGCTGGAATTAGAGCCAGATTTACAGGTGCTGGGAGAAGCGGAGAATGGACAAATGGCGATCGCACTTGTAGAAACGTTGCAGCCGGACGTTGTGCTGATGGATGTCCGAATGCCGATTATGGATGGGGTGGCGGCGACGCGAGAAATTGCAGAGCGCTTTGTTGGTACGAAAGTCTTAATGCTAACGACGTTTGATGATGATGAATACGTAGCAGCCGCGCTGCGATATGGAGCGAAAGGGTATCTCCTCAAGGATACGCCCTCAGAAGAGTTAGCCGCCGCGATTCGGAGCGTCCACAAAGGGTACACCCAGCTAGGGCCGGGTTTAGTTGAGAAAGTGATTGGGAAAGCGCCAGCACCAGTTCAACCTGCGGCTGTGCCACCCAGTTGGGCGGAACTGACACCGCGAGAACAGGAGGTTTTGCGATTGATTGCCAATGGTGCTAGCAACCGAGAGATTGCTCAAGCGCTCTATATTTCAGAGGGGACGGTGAAAAATCATGTCACAAATATTTTGAGCCGATTGAATTTACGCGATCGCACCCAAGCCGCAATTTTCGCTCATTCCTTTTTGCCACAGCTTGATGAGTCCAGTGGTTGACGATGAGGATAAGCCAAAATCTAAGATCGATCGACGCATAGCGATCGCCTGTTGCTGTGCGAACACTGCTGTGCATTTAATCTGCATAGTCTACATTCGGGCAGTCTTTCAATAGTCAGTGGTCAGTTGCTTTCGTCTAACTGACAACTGACAACTGACAAAAAACCATCAGGTAAATATGCAAGTTAAATGTGTAATAGCTTATTACTGACTCAACCACGCGATCGCACTTCTAATCCACTCTTCCGCATTCGTGCTTTTCGCAACTAGAGCATCCTGACTAATCGCATCCAGCGCCTGTGCAATCTCGCTATTTTCATAACCCAAGGCAAGTAGCGTCATCTCAACATCTTCCAGAATTCCTGGGGATGGGCCAGTTGGGGAAGCTGGTTTGGCTACCCCCGCTAGCTGACGCCATTCAGCAAGCTTAGTTTTCAGTTCCAGGGCAATACGTTCAGCCGTTTTGTTTCCAACACCGGGAGTTTTGGATAGGGCACGGATATTACCTGTGACGATTGCTTGAACTAAATTGGGCAATCCAAGGGTGTCGATGAGAGCGATCGCAAGTTGTGCTCCAATCCCACTCACACTTACCAACTGACGAAACAAATCTCGTTCAGCTGCCGAGGCAAAGCCATACAGCACCTGTTGCTCTTCCCGGATTTGCAGATGAGTAAAGACTTGCACTGGCTTTTCCGACACCGCTTGCAGTTCCTGTGACAGACGCCGGGGTATTTGCAGTTCATACCCGATTTGGTTGACTTCCAGAATCAGAGTGACGCGATTGGCAGTGCTTTTCTGAATATTTGCTACTGTCCCCTTGAGATAGCTAATCATTGATTATTGTTCATTGTTCGTTGTCTAATGGCTAATTGTTCATTGTCCTTTGTGGTTAGCAATTAGCCATTAGCAATTAGCTAACTATCAAGGAAGCCAAAGTGATACAAGCCTTCCAGGATACCACCAGCACAGTACGCCTTAGCCATGTATCGGTAATCTGTTGGGTTGTTGTCATACCACTGGCGGAGTTCTGGTTGCGCATTGCCCACAATAATACCCCGTGCTTCCCCAACGCTAAACAGGGCAATGTCATTTCCTGAGTCACCACATACTACCGTTCGGGTGTTATCAATTCCCCATTTTTGCTGTAGGAACTGCACCGCTAGTCCTTTGTCGCTATTGCGAGGCAGAATGTCGAGGTCTTTACCGCCACTATAGATTAACTTGACATTGAGACCGCGCTCAGAGAGTTGCGATTCCAGCCGGGGCAACACTTCCACTGCTGCTGGTTCCGCCAGGTAATAGCTGACCTTGAAGGGACGCTGTTCGGACTCTTCCTGGGGAACAAGGTCAGAATAATGGGCGGCGGTTGCTACCGTCAATTCGCGGTTCCAGCCTTCAGAAAGTTTTTCCGACCAAGCTGGATCGGCAGCATCTTTGCGATCATCATCATAAATCTCTGTGCCCACAGCCGCAATCAGAGCATCTGGGTCTAAGAGTTGCTTCTCTGCTTTCAGGTCGTGATAGATACTACGCGATCGCCCTGTAGCATAAACAATCTTTGTCCCGTACTCTTGCCGATGTTGAGCCAACTGCTGGTTAAGTTCTTTCAGCGCTTCGTCATCGCCTACTAAGGTATTATCTAAATCTGTTACGAATAAAAATGCACTCACAGCAACCTCGCTCATCACTTGGGTCTGGCTACTGCATTATAAATGTCGTCAAGACCATCTATCTCTTATAATTGACAAGCAGGAAAGCTGGCACGGAAATTTTGAAGGTTAAGGATAAAAATTTCCCCAAGCCTGAGCTACAGTCACCTCAGGTCTTTGTGTAGCTATTGATACTGTTTGCGGTCAGACCACACGCAGATTTTGACGGGAGCAGCTACCATAGATCAATGATTTCCAGGGTTTTTGAGCAATTCGCCAACAGTATCAGCACTTAGACAAAAATTAACACGTTCGTGTGAAAGTCAACTGAAGGCTTCGGTAGTTGGCTTCTGTTCGCAGAAGTAATTACAGACCCTGAAACTTGTCAAAAAACGCAGTATCAGCAATTCTCGATGGCGATTCCCACTGTCTGTGCATGGTCTGCACTCTCAACCGCAATAGTGTTGGTCAACCGATTTTGGATGGAAGGATTTTGGATTACCCCCGCCAACTCTCCGGACGAAGCTTGCAGATGCAAGGATTTTGAATTTTGGATGCAAGGAGTTGTTGAGCCGACATAGCTACGGTTCTTGTACCCAACTAGACACTCCTAACCCCTCTTCTGTCAAAGAGATCGAAGGCTGGAAAGACCTGCAAAAGCGCTGACCGGAATCGGGAATACACAAAAGGATTTGGAAAATGCCTGAAGCACAACCCTCTCAAAACCATCAACCCTCGTTCAATTTGCCGCCAATTAGTTTGAGTGCAGAGCCGGAAGAAACAAACGATCAATATTTGTTGATTGTTGAAGACGACAAGGGACGCAAGGAAATTCCCTTAGGAAAAGCCATGTATTCCATCGGTAGAGACCCAAAATCTGATATACGTCTGTTCTCACAGTTTGTCTCTCGCCGACACGCAACGTTGGTGCGACGAAATCGAGACGACGGCAGTCCCTACTACCGGATTGTCGATGGCGACCCCCAAGGTCAGCCTAGTGCCAATGGTCTCTTGATTAATGGTCGCAAGCTTCAAGCCCACGATCTCCAAGATACGGATGAGGTGGTATTCGGTCCGCAGGTGAGCGCAAAGTACTATATGCTAAAGCGCGGTGGTGTTGCTAATGAACCAGCTGATGAGTTCGACATTACCCTAATTAGCCCCGGTATGATAGGCGATCCAGAAGACGATTAGCGGTTGGTTAGCAATCAAGTCCGGTTGAATACCAAGACTGCGTCTCGAAAGCCACGCATTCAAAGTCAAAAGTCAACAAAAATTCGAGACGCACGATTGTTGGAAGTTCCTAAATTTTTTTATGGAGACGAAGGAATATGTTATTAGGAAGCGCCGTTCAGGCGTTGTACTTCGTCTCTACTGGATGTTGACCATAAAAAGGCAGTGCCTCTGACCAATGAGGTCGCTTTCCCTGTTGCCAATCAAGATAAGCAAGTTCTAATACACCCGTCGCCGTGTTTCCCAAATCCGCTGGAACATCAATCAGCTGGTAAGACAACTCTAGGTCATCTAGAGTATGTTTCCACTTATCCGGCGTCATTACAGCATCTGGCAACAGTTGGGTAAGCACCGAATCCCTTGGAGATACCTGATAGACGGCGGTATACAGCTGACCACGTTGAGCAGGCATTTGGATTGCAATTACTCCTTCCTGAGAAAGCCCTTCCTCACTAAGATCGCGAGGGGACAACCAAGCAACAGCCGCCAGAGTCGAAACCCCAAACAGAGGAATATCCAGCTGCTGCGCCAATGTCCGAGCAGTAACAACACCGATGCGGGTGCCAGTAAAGCCACCTGGGCCCTTTGCCACGGCAATGAACGCCAAATCTGCCCAAATCTGCGGCGTTAAAAACTCAGTTAGATATTGATGCAAATGAGTAGACAAATCACGCCCTAACTCCCAGGCTGAACAGCGAGAATCTCCAGCAAAATTGCTCACTGCCAAACCTAACTGAGGGCTGCTGGTGTGGAGGGCAAAGCCATACTGTTTTGACTCTAGGCTACTTTGCATCAATCACACCGCCAAATCTTGATAGTTTTGTCCCAATTGTCACTTAACTATAGTAAGCCTTCTCTAAAATTCCCCTTAACTAGACCCGGATTTTGGTTTTCCCTGTGCCCTATCTACAGGCTTCTATCTTTGGAAAGAAGTGAAAAACGTTAAATTTTATGAAAATTTAAACATTGCACTATTGACATTCGAGGTATTACGTGTATTACCAGTCCAAGGAAAAGGTTTGCTGCTCGAATATTTGGTCAAACATTGACCCCCTGAAGGTCAAGCAGAGAATCGATAGGATTACTCATCAACTTGAAGGGGTTTGTCGCCAGTCCGCTTCTCTACTTGAGGCGGACAACTCTTTTGATCAAAACAAGAGCTAACT
>DATNPI010000117.1:0-3621 GCA_036703325.1 Coleofasciculaceae cyanobacterium | reverse complement strand
AAATCTACATCCACGACCAGCGGAATGCAATTAAAAAGGCTGTAAATCAAGCTGTCAAGCAAAAATCCGTAGAAATCGCCAAGCGACTTCTTAATGTATTAGATGAAGAAACGATTAGTCAAACTACAGGATTGAGCCTTGAGGAAGTGCAAAAAATGAAGCGCGATCACTAACATCAATTTATTAAGTAAATTCTACAGAGAAACTGACCTAAACTGGTGCGATCGCAATTGGTTTGACGCCTTCAACGGCTGGTATGACACGCCCAATTACACGGCTATCTTTGTACCCAGAAGCTTTAAGTGAAACTAGGCAGTCGGCAGCTTGGTCAGCTGGAATTGTAGCTAAAAGACCTCCAGAGGTTTGAGGGTCGAATAGTAAGGGATAGTTGGGGCGGTTTTGTACTTCAGACAAATTGCTAATCTGACGAGATGCTCGTAAGTTCTCCAGTTGGAGAGAACTAGTGATTCCCATTTGCAGTGTAGCGATCGCGCCTTCTAAAATCGGAATTGCCTCTAAATCCAATTGAACCGCAACTCCTGAGGCTTGAATCATTTCTATTAAGTGTCCTAATAGCCCAAATCCCGTAATATCGGTGCAGGCAGTCGCTCCATGTTCAAGAAACACCTTAGCTGCGGCTTGGTTGGACAGCAGCATCGACTCAACGGCTTGGTCAATCCATCGACCTTTTGCCTTGTAGCGCATATCAGCCGCAAAGAGAGTACCAGTTCCTAGTGCTTTGGTGAGAATTAGGACTTGACTAGGCTTCATGCCACCTTTTCGCAACAGTTGGTCAGGATGAACCAAACCATTGCAAGATAAGCCAAATGCTAATTCTGCTCCCTCGGTTGTATGACCGCCAACAAGAGGAGTTTGAGCTTGCTGTAGTACCTTCATGGCACCGGAAAGTAGCTGGTAAAGGATTTCCTCAACTTTGTCTTCGTTAGCATAGGGAATACTCACCACTGCCAAGGCGCTCTGAGGCGTTGCACCCATAGCGAAAATGTCACTCAAGCAGTGATTGGTGCTGATTTGACCAAAGATAAACGGGTCATTAATTAAAGTGCGGAAATAATCAATTGTATGTACCATCAGTTGACCGACTGGCACCTGCACAACAGCTGCATCATCGGGTGTTTCAAGACCGATGAGAATATCGGTTCTTTCAGCCGGATGGTGTTCAGCTTGCAGCCGTTGCAAGACTCGTCCTAGCGTCGTGCTACCAACTTTAGAACCACATCCAGCACAACGCATGGGATTTTGGATTTTGAATTGCTCGTTGGCGTTTGCCAACACTTGATTTGGATTTTGGATTGATAGTTGCTGAGTCTCAGGTATGGGTGGATCGGACTCTGGACTCATTTGTGGCAAGTCGCTGAAGCGCTGCATGAACTTGCGATCGATGTGGTCTTTCCAACGCCATAGCAGTGGGGATTGCCAGCCCAAAGGACCCCAAGATGCGATCGCTTCTCCATCACCAGTACCAATTAAGCCTAAGTACAGCTTCTGCGGTTTGTACGGCTTTAGCGGTTTTTCCAATAAGACTCGCCGCAGATTTTCAAATAGCGGCTTTCCCTGACGCACGGCAAATACCCCCGCTTTGGGACGGGGATGATTAATCATTGTGGCGATGTCACCGGCGGCAAAGACGTGGGGATGAGAGAGAGATTGTAAGGTGTCACTTACCAGGACAAAGCCTTCTGAGTCTGTCTTCAATCCGGATGCCTTAATCAAACTGGGTGCAGAGGCTTGAGTTACCCAGAATATATGGTCGCACTCTACTGCTAAACCCGATTCACACAGAATTTTATTAGGCAGAACCTCACTTACTGTTTCCTCAAGATGCACCTGAACCCCTCGATTAATTAAAAGTCTCTGGAGGTGTTGGCGTACCCAGCGATTATGGCCAGGCATTAATTCGGCACCACGATGGAATAAATGGATTTGTACGGGCATCTCTTGTGGAGGCTTCGGAGACAGTTGTTTGGTTTTCAGGATTTGATGCAGATGCTGTTGCATCGTTATTGCCAGTTCTACACCTCCAGCACCGCCACCAACAATGCTCAAACAAATTGGTTTTTGAGGATTTTTGGCAAAGTCCTCAACAATTTGGTTCCATCCCTTTAAAAATTGGGGCACTGGTTTAGCAGGAATTGCGTATTCAGCGACTCCAGGTACAGCAACATTTGTTGGGGTACTGCCAATATCGATAGACAATAAATCGAACGCGACTGGTGGATGATTGGCGCAAAGAACTTTATTGTTTTTTAAATCAAAACCAACTGCCCGGTCGATGTACAGTTGCGCTTGAGCAAATTGGGCGAGGCGTCGCAAATCAATGTGGCATTCATCAAAATCATAGAACCCAGCAACATGACCGGGTAGCATTCCGGAGTAAGGCGTGTGGGAGGTATCACTAATCAGAGTCAGGCGTACTCCTGGCAGAGGTTTCATGCCAAACATCCTGAGAGCGATCGCATGACTATGACCGCCACCAACTAGCACTAAATCTTTAACAATAGGATGGGTTGCCTGCTGCATCTCAAAAGCCAGTTTTTCAAGTTCGCTGCTGAGATCATAGTAATTGCCTTCACAAATAACCTGCTGAACGGATAATCATCCTGTCTGGGTTTTCGAGCTACACTACCCTCGGAAGAATCGCAATGCGAGAAGCATCTAATTCTATGATTGACCTTTACACCTTCACCACACCCAACGGACGCAAGGCTTCCATTATGTTGGAGGAAGTTGAGCTTCCCTATAATGTCCATAAAATTGACATCACAAAAAATGACCAATTCACGCCAGAGTTCGTGGCGATCAATCCGAATAGCAAAATTCCTGCGATTGTTGATCATGACACTGGCATCACGGTTTTCGAGTCTGGTGCCATCCTGATTTATCTCGCAGAAAAAACAGGCAAATTGTTACCGACTGCTGACAAAGAGCGTTTTCAAGTGTTGTCTTGGCTGATGTTACAGATGGGAAGTGTCGGCCCAATGTTCGGTCAGCTAAACCACTTCAAGAAATTTGCTCCAGAAAAAATTCCCTATGCAATTGAGCGTTATGAGAAGGAAACCTTACGGCTTTACGGCGTTTTAGACAAACAACTAGCGGAGCGAGAATATTTATGTGGTGACTACTCGATCGCTGATATTGCAACTTATCCTTGGGTCGCCATTTATGAATTTCAGGGATTAACCCTAGACTCCCACCCGAACCTTAAGCGTTGGGTGGAAACGATGCAGCAGCGTCCAGCAGTACAAGGCGGCATGGCTGTACCAGCTTAGGACGATTGAGGTAAGGTTTCACGTATCTCTGAAAGCCGATTTGGAAAGTTGTTAGTTGTTAGTTTTTATAGGTTAGATAGATACTGGCTTGTCGTCAAAATCTTGTGCTGTCCAGCTTTGTAGGCATCTTTTCTTACTACTGAGGTCTGGTACACTTCGCACTCATCCGCCAGGGATTTAAATCCCTGACGGGTGACGTGAGCAGGTGAAAGATGTGAGTACTAATAACTAAGATGAATGGCACTGACTTAAGAACTCTCATCAATACCAATCAACCCTTGTGCAGGGGGGAAAGGGGGAGGCACTCGTCCAAAGATGGGGGGTTTGGGGG
>DATNPI010000103.1:0-8986 GCA_036703325.1 Coleofasciculaceae cyanobacterium | reverse complement strand
GTGACCCCGCTCTGCCATGTCGCGCTGGATTTTCCAGTTAACTTTGACTTCATCGCTAATGTCGAGGTAAACGCCAAAGTCAATAAGCGATCGCACCCGCTCATCATATAGGGGGTGAAGCCCCTCAACCACGATTACTCTATTAGGTTTGACTTCCTCGGGTGGATCAATCTCACCGGTTTCATGGTTATAAATCGGCTTGTTGATCGTCTGACCTTCCTTGAGCGCTTTAATCTGCTCATACATCAGGTCAAAGTTGTTGGCTTTAGGATTGAGCGCGGTAACACCTTGCTCTTTACGCTGTTTCCGATCCAGACTGTGATAGTCATCTAAGCAAATCACCGTCATGAACTCTTCGCCAAACAAATCCGTCAATCGGCGCAGAAACGTTGACTTCCCGCATCCCGAGTCTCCGGCAACACCAATCAATACCACGCGGTCCAGCTGAGTGGTCATATTTTCCCTCTAACGCAAAATATATTCTCAAAAGAGTTTTCAGCAAGCCAAATCCTAAGCCAAGGGTCAACCTGTCTATTTGTAATGAATGTTGCTCTATCACACATCACGAAGGCATGATGTGCTTAGGCACAGTCTCTCAGGCAAGACTCAAGCAAGGCACGGCGTAAGTATTTACTACTAGCTGCTGAGAATGGATCTTACCAAAATGAGATTAGCTATACAAGGCTTATTAAAAGCCGGAGCCTCCCTCTCAGTATTTATGCTAAGGTAGCTCGTGCATTTTGTGTAAAGAAAATATGAAATTGACTCAATCTTGACAGTTTTTGAGTCGATGAGTAGGTAACTTAGGAGTAGAGGAACTACAGTTGGATTTACCTTGATAACTGTAAAACAGGACTGGGCATAGCTTTCAATGTTACGCTTATAGTGCTCTCTTCGGCTCTAGTTAACCTGCCCACAAGCCGGCAGTGGAGTCGGCTTGTGGTGGGAAGGGCACGTTTTAGCAACACAGTTTAAGTCTGGTTTGGAGATATTGAAGCAATGTACAGTCCTAGCGCGGCTGCTAATTCCGCCAATTCTATGGAATTCGGTAATCGCATTTTTGTTTACGAAGTGGTGGGTCTACGTCAGAACGAGGAAACTGACAAAATGAACTACCCGATTCGTCAGAGTGGCAGTGTGTATATCACAGTGCCCTATAGTCGGATGAATCAAGAAATGCAGCGAATTACTCGCATGGGTGGCAAAATTGTCAGCATCCAGCCTCTCACTGGTGACAATGGAGCCAATGGAAAAGCCGCATCACAAGCTAAACCGAAAGCTGAACCAGAAGCTGCACCACAGCAAATCCAGTCAGAAGAGAAAGGCAAGCCTATGACTCAAGCAAAACCCAAAACTGACATTCCCGTCAATATCTACCGTCCCAATGCTCCCTTTATTGGCAAGTGTCTATCGAATGAAGAGCTAGTTAAGGAAGGTGGAATTGGCACTTGCCGTCACCTGACCTTCGACATTTCAGGTGGAGATTTGCGGTACTTGGAAGGTCAAAGTATCGGCATCATCCCAGATGGAACAGATGACAAGGGCAAACCTCACAAGCTGCGGCTATACTCTATTGCCTCAACTCGCCACGGCGATCATTTAGACGATAAAACTGTATCCCTCTGTGTCAGACAGCTGGAGTACAAGCATCCTGAAACAGGTGAAACAGTTTTCGGCGTTTGCTCTACCTTCCTTTGCAATCTCAAGGAAGGACAGGAATTAAAAATCACTGGCCCAGTGGGCAAGGAGATGTTGTTACCAGAAGATCCGGAGGCCAACGTTATCATGATGGCTACCGGCACTGGAATTGCACCATTCCGGGCTTTCCTGTGGCGGATGTTCAAAGAGCAGCACGAAGACTACAAGTTCAAGGGTTTGGCTTGGCTGATTTTCGGTGTTGCTACAACTCCGAATGTCCTCTATAAGGAAGAGCTGGAGGAGTTGCAGCAGCAGTTCCCCGATAACTTCCGCCTAACCTGTGCCATCAGCCGTGAACAGAAGAATTCTGAAGGCGGCAAAATGTACATCCAACACCGGGTGGCGGAACACGCGGAGGAACTCTGGAATTTGATTCAGAAAGACAATACCCACACCTACATCTGCGGACTCAAGGGCATGGAAGACGGCATTGATGCCGCCCTAACTGCCGCCGCTGCCAAACAAGAGGTGAACTGGTCTGAGTACCAGAGAACCATCAAGAAAGCTGGTCGCTGGCACGTTGAAACCTACTAGGTTTGTGTTGGTCTGAACTCAATTCGCGATTAGTCAGCATCAAACTCAACTGGCGCGTCTGCATCTATTGGCTTGAAGCCAAGATCGCAGGCGCGTTCATCATTTTTCGGTTTTGCTCATCAAGCCGACCTACGATGTTAAGGAGTTGCATAATCCAGAGGCTAGACCTTAGTTCCTGGCTTAGGTGCAGTCGCCCAGTTAAACGCTCATTAGCTTATCTGTGACAAGATCGATTGCTCAGATCATGAGAATTAAGTTAAATTTAGTTAAGATAACGTTACAAGCGCTTCTCTTTACCTTTACATAGCTCAAAACCATATAGTTTTGATAAAAGGATGGATAGGTAGTATCGGTAAAGTTTTCTGTTCATTCAATTTTTTTAAGCTGGCTTAGGTCTTGCCTAATGCTCCCGTAGGGTTAATGCCAGCACGTATAACGAGTATCTAGAGGCCAATAACAGATGAAAGTTTCCTGGAGAATAATATTACTTTGGACATTACCGGCCCTGGTCATTGGCTTTTTCTTATGGCAGGGGACATTTTCTCCGGCTGCTAGTGAAATGGGTAGGAACACAGCCAGCACTCGCATGACCTATGGTCGCTTTTTGGAATACCTGGATAGCGGTAGAGTCACCAGTGTTGACCTCTATGATGCTGGTCGGACGGCAATTGTTGAGGCGGTCGATCCGGAACTCGATAACCGAATACAGCGGCTGCGAGTGGATCTACCGACAAGCGCTCCGGAACTGATTGCCAAGCTCAGAGAATCTGATATTACTCTGGATGCGCATCCAGCTCGGAATGATGGGGCAATTTGGGGACTGCTGGGAAATTTAATTTTTCCGATTCTATTGATTGCTGGGCTATTTTTCCTCTTCCGTCGTTCTAGCAACATCACTGGTGGTCCTGGTCAAGCGATGAACTTTGGTAAATCCAGGGCAAGGTTCCAGATGGAAGCGAAAACCGGCGTGATGTTCAACGATGTTGCCGGAATTGAAGAAGCCAAAGAAGAACTGCAAGAAGTCGTCACCTTCCTCAAACAACCGGAACGCTTCACGGCTGTAGGCGCACGTATCCCCAAAGGCGTTCTCTTGGTTGGACCTCCTGGTACAGGGAAAACTCTCCTGGCAAAAGCGATCGCAGGCGAAGCTGGAGTACCCTTCTTTAGCATCTCTGGTAGTGAATTCGTCGAAATGTTCGTCGGCGTCGGTGCCTCCCGTGTGCGAGACCTATTCAAAAAAGCCAAAGAAAACGCTCCCTGCCTAATCTTCATCGATGAAATCGATGCTGTCGGCCGTCAGCGAGGCGCAGGCATTGGCGGTGGCAACGATGAAAGAGAGCAAACTCTTAACCAGTTGCTCACAGAAATGGACGGCTTTGAAGGGAACACGGGTATCATCATCATCGCCGCCACCAACCGACCGGATGTTCTCGACTCGGCGCTATTGCGTCCCGGACGCTTTGATCGGCAAGTGGTTGTTGATGCCCCCGATCTGAAAGGACGAATCGGGATTTTGGAAGTCCACGCTCGTAACAAGAAACTCGCTCCGGAAATCTCTATCGAAGCGATCGCGCGGCGTACTCCCGGATTTACTGGTGCTGACTTAGCTAACCTGCTTAACGAAGCGGCTATTCTCACCGCCCGACGCCGCAAAGAAGCGATTACGATGGCTGAAGTCAACGATGCTGTTGACCGCGTCGTGGCTGGGATGGAAGGCACCCCACTGGTTGACAGCAAGAGCAAGCGACTGATTGCTTACCACGAAATTGGTCACGCGATCGTTGGCACTCTTATCAAAGACCACGATCCCGTGCAGAAAGTCACCCTAATTCCCCGTGGACAAGCTCAGGGTCTGACCTGGTTTACTCCCAATGAAGAGCAAGGCTTAATTACTAGATCTCAGCTTAAGGCTCGAATCACTGGAGCCTTGGGAGGGAGAGCCGCAGAAGAAGAAATTTTCGGCGATTCCGAAGTTACTACTGGTGCCGGTGGCGACCTGCAACAAGTGAGTGCGATGGCACGGCAGATGGTGACCCGCTTCGGGATGAGTGATTTAGGCCCTATGTCCTTGGAAGGTCAAGGGGGAGAAGTATTTCTCGGTGGCGGTTTGATGTCAAGATCCGAGTATTCTGAAGAAGTTGCCGCACAGATTGATGAGCAAGTGCGCGTAATTGTCGAACATTGCCACGATGACGCACGACGGATTATGCGCGAAAATCGCGTTGTGATTGACCGCTTGGTGGAGTTGTTGATTGAGAAGGAAACTATTGACGGCGAAGAGTTCCGTCAGATTGTTGCTGAGTACGCCGATGTACCTGAGAAGGAGCAATTCGTCCCTCAGCTGTAATCTCGAAAGTTTAAGTAAATAAGTCAATAGGGATGAGAAAATCATCCCTATTTTTTTTGTTCGTCTGTGCGAAGGGCGATCGCTTTTCCCTGAATCGTGTCCTTTCAACTCTCTGGTTCAATTCCAGCTGCCCTGAGTTGTGCAGCTAATCGTTCTGCCCGTTCCGAACCCCACAGCAAAAGTTCCCCATTCTCATCCCACCACCGTAACCAGTAGCCTGTCCGATTTTCCCTGGTTCCTTGCCATACCCCCAGAAATAGCTCCATTTGGGCAATCCAGTAACCGTTATTGACATCAGGGTTTTGTAGCTGATACCGTCCTGAATCATCCAACTGATAAACTTCTAGCTCCCCTGCATCTGGTTCAAAAATGATGTAGTTGGGAACCTCTAGGATGCGCTCATAGAAAAACCACTTACCTGGGGGGTAGGTGGGCTTGCTGGAATACTCGCTCCCTTCTGTGTCGGAGAGAAATTCTATAACGACTACTGGAATATCGCCTTGAAGTCGGGGTGTGTAACTGCGTTTGACTTCTTCCCGTGGAACCCGAATGGATGGCACATATGCCCAGTCTGGGGCTTTCACAACCATCTTTTGATTCACAGTGGCGCAGATGCCATAGTTGGTAGTGGTTAGCGCATTAGCTGGAAGCTTTCCGGCATTTTCCAAGCTTTCGGTTAAGGCTGCGGCAAGGGACGGCTGATTAATGTTGTCCACTGGCTCATCGTCTAAAACAAAGTCATCCGGTAGCTTTTCCCAGGTAATTTCGTAGTTGACGGTACTGATTAACATGGTATGACTTACTCGTCAAATCGCGCTTTCTACTGAGGTGGTTCAACACACAAGGGCTGGGAGTTATGTGTAGCTTTACTGTAGCGTTTTGCGGTGCATGATGAACGTTTTATCGCCTCCGTTGCTTCACCAGTGGTGCTAGCGTAGCTTTCCATAGGAATCGCCTCACCTCGCACCGACCAAACATACTGCTATGCGATCGCTTTTCATTCATTGTGTTAGAAGCATGGCCACAAACATCAAATATTTATGAACTTTGTAAGCAAACTCTTTTTTTTCTTTCTTGCGATTATCAGTAGCTTTTGGATCAGTAGCTTTTGGATTGCCCAAGGCTTTACCCCTTCATCTTCTTATCAACCTCTTGATGTCATAAACGGCGCAGGGTTATATAAACAACAACTAACTGATGGCAATGAAGCCTATCTGCAAGTGATTGACTTGCACAAAATGCAAATAGAACAACTGGTTGGAGAGGTAGATACTATGGGTCTGGGTCAGGGAAAATATTATCAGGGGGAAGGTAAATATTACAGCCCTTTCTTTAAAATGAAGCTATTTGAGGAAGTCACTGACGAATACAAAGAACTTTACGGCGACGCAGTTTTTTCCCTCATCAACTGTTCTTTTTTTGAACAATACAAATCCAGTTCACAGTTATCCTTCCCAATTAAATTTAATGGCGAAGTCATCACTGCCGGACATAGCCCCTACGGACCTGTCAGCCAACCCGCAGATAAATTTTATAGTAATATCCGCTTGAAGGCTTTGGTCTGGGATGATGCGGGGGCGTATATTACGGATTACGATCCGGCTAGTGGTGCGCCTTTGAACCAAAGCAGTGTTAAAAATGCAATTGTCAGTTACCAGTACAGCGACCATCCGGCTAAGGTATTAGCCAAAAATCAAGCGAATCGGTTTCATGTTATCGGTACGCTGGACTTTGATGGTATTAAAGGTGATGAGCTGCTTTTGATTATGACAGTGAACAGAACAACACTGGACGAAGCAGCTGATTTATTACGTCAATTAGGTGTTAAAGGGGACATCATAACTATTGACGGCGGCAGTTCGACTTACTTGTACAATTCCCGCAAGGGGAATATTATCCTACCTCAACCAGCTAATCAGGAAGATAATCCAACTTTCCGCAAGCTGCCGCATTACCTAGGATTCCGCACTAGAGATAAAAAGCCAGTTTCGCCACTCATCAAAGTCAGCCAACCTGCTGATAAGGTGCAAGTTGAGGAGAATAAACCTTATCTCATCTTGTGGAGGGACAATCTCGACAGCGATGTGACGATTGAGTTGTACGATGGGGACAAACGTATCCAAGTAATCTCTCCTCGTACCGCCAGTAATGGAGTTTATGAGTGGACACCTAAGAGTTCGGTGAAACAGGGCTATTCTCTTCGTATTTCCAGCTTAAAAAACCAGAAAATCTTCGGTAGGTTGCAATTGCAATGAAGAGTGAAGTAGTTAACCTTGAGCGATCGCATTCTCTCTATTTGTCAGCGCGATCGCATGATTGTATTAGCCGTATCGAAAGAGCAATCGCTTTCCAAACTCTTCGTGACTCGACGGTGATCGCACCTTGTTGATTGAGTTGGAAGCGATCGCACAGTGGAAATTCTGGGGAAGTGCGATCGCTCCCGTTGCTTCACCAGTCGCAGTCCGTAAATATCGCCCTTCATAGTTCTCCCACCCTGCTCAGAGCTTCTTGATAAACCGACTGACTCAGGCGAAACTTTCCCTGAGTTTGCAAAGCATCGAGTTGCTCTTTCAGAGTTGGTATTAATCCAGTCTGTTTAGCCCAGATTAGGACACCTATTGTGCCCAACATGGGGAAACTCAGTCGTCGGGCAACTCGTCGAGCATTCTTTTCATCTAGCAAAAGAGCTTCTACGGGTTCTTCACAGAATAGGGCAATTGCCTCAGCTTCACCTTCATCCAGCTCCATTTTCAGCAAGGAGACTAATGCTGTATCGGTCACTGCACGAATGCTCAACCACGAAGCTGAGGCGACTTCCTGCGCTCCCGGTTGACCTGCTCCAGTTTCTACCACTTCTCGCCAGACTGCTTGAGGTAGTAGGACTCCATCTGGAAATCGCCGATCCAATAGCGAAAGTTGCCCAATTGTACTCAGAGCAATCAAAACAGAAGAGTTGCTTACAGCTCTCAACTCAAAGACTCCAGTGTATTTAAGTCAGCTTCTAGTTCTTCAAGGTCATAACTACGCTCAACTCCCTCTTGCCCCAGTAACCAGTGGAACTCCCATTTGCTCATCTGTGCCAACTCTCGCGCTTTGCCGAAGGAAAGTAAATCCTTTTGGTAAAGTCGTACAGCCAGTTCCTGACGTATGCGGGAGAGTCGTTCAGCAGGTGGTACTCGCAGTGCCTCTGCCAGTTCGTCAGAGATTTCCAGGATTAGTTTGTCCATCGCTTTGATTCGAGTGTTGGAAGGTGTTTCGATTTTGTTCTCCATTATGAAGGGCGATCGCATAGTCGAGTTTTGAGGAAGGGCGATCGCTCAGCAGCCAACTTTTCTCAATACCGTCAACTCTCGATTGGTGGGCAGGGTCTACATTACTGACCTATCCTACTAAACAACGGTGCTATCGACCCTTTGCCAGATCGGCATAAATGATAATTTCTACACCTAAAATCACCAGAAGTACCAGTTCGATCCAACAAAGAACTTGAATAGCCCAGTGAGGTTGTGACACCAGCAACCAAAACGCTACCAATCCAGCTATTCCTGAAAATACGAATGTAATTTCGTCAATAATCAGCTGCTCTATCTTGCGTCGTTTTCGCCGCTGATCGTTTCTATGAGCAATTTCCCAGCCAAAGATAGACTCCGTGTCGGTGTTACCAGTCTGCTGCTTAATTTTTTCTACTAAAGTTAAGCGAATATACCTACCAAGCGCAGTAATTTTTTCGTCATTAACCAGATAAGTCCAGCCAAGGATGAGACAAACCCAAGGAATAACAATCAGTGCATAATAATTTGCTTTATTGGAAACTGCGAAAGTAACGACTGTACCAAACACGCCAAGTGTTACGTAAAGTAAGTTATCACGGAAGCCTATGCGTTGCGTTTGCTCATCCTTTAGTTTTTCATATTCTTGAAGGTATACATCGAGCATTCCTTTTTTGTCGTCACTCATGGCGCATTCCTGGCAGGTAGTGTTAGAACGCTATAACTAAATTCAAACTAAAAAAACGATTAATAGTGCTAAACATATGGATTTCTCGGTTCAAGAGGTCGGTCGAGAAGGAAATGTTTAGTATAGCCTGCGGCTACGGCGGCGGCATACGGATGCCATTGGCTATTCTTACTGGAATCAGCAAAATCGCAGATGGATCTAATGACTAAGTGGCGGACACGTTCAAAACTTTGCCAAGCCGCCTTACTTACACCATAGCCTTCCATCTCCAGTGCCACTATTTTTCTGTGAGCAGCAGCTATCTCATCCCCTGAGAACTCCCCGATTTAGAAAATCGAGGGTTCTTCAATCCACTAGGTTTCGTGTAGCCTACTGCTTCCGACTCCCTAGATTCATGAAGACTTCTAGACAGAGTTGCTCCGAGGAAAACTGACCTTTCCTGCGTTCGGC
>DATNPI010000096.1:0-4748 GCA_036703325.1 Coleofasciculaceae cyanobacterium | reverse complement strand
TGTGTCGGGGAAAATTAGGGTTTCAACGTTGGGTTGGTTGGGGAGTAATTGCACACAATTTGACTATTATTAGTCGGACTTTGGTACAGAGAACTCCATCTAGATTCAAGCCAAATTAATCCCTCAAGGGCTTTTCCAGCTGCCTTCTATTGGGATGAGCCTATCAAGAATTTTACCTCAAGGATAAATCTTCGATTTAGCTCGCCTAATTATAATCCCTATTGGGGGTTCGCAACCGTTGATTTTTTTAGCTTTATATTATCTATAATTGTCACCCTGAAATTAGCTTTATTAACAGCGTTTTTGTTCAGTTTATAACTTGAGTTTCGCACCGAGAACTAGTCTAAACTCCAGATACGACACTAAAACAAGAACGACAACGCAACCAAGTGTTCTTACCTCGATTACGGGAAACCGGAATTGACCCAAAGCAGTTCCACGGATACAGATGGAGTTGTACCTTGTATCTGCGGGACTCTTCACAGAAGCCTTAGAGAAACAACCATGATCTGGCAAGCACTTGGTGGATTTGGATTACTGGCAGGGGCAACTTATCCCTTGCGATCGCTCGCCGTTTTCAGGCGCACACCCCGTCTGTGGGGCTATGTCGCTATACCGATTCTGGTGAATTTTGTAGTCGGCATTGTCCTTTATGCAGGGTTACTTTTTTTTGGTTGGGAGAGTATAGAAGGTCTGATAGCCAATTTGTCTAATTGGTTAGACACGTTGATTGCTAAACTTCCGGCATGGCTTAGTTTCTTAGAGTATCTAATAATTGGTCTTGGCTTTTTGCTGCACTTCCTGCTGGTGGTAGGGTTACTGCTGCTTACTGGTTTGTTGCTTGTGCAATTTGGAGTCTTGCTGGGTGCACCGTGGTATGGTCAACTCTCGGAGCAGTTGGAGGAGCTACGCACAGGTCAGCTGCATACAGTAGAAGTCGGTATTGTTCGGGATATTTCGAGGGCACTTCTATTTGAATTGAAAAAATTGGTGCTGGCAGTAGGACTAGGGTTACCGTTGCTATTGCTGAACTTAGTGCCAGGTATTGGGACGATAGCGGCGGCTATCGGTGGCGTCACGCTTGCCGCAACAATTATCTGCCTTGACTTTCTCGATGCTCCCATGGAACGGCGACGCCTGCCTTTTCGGGACAAGTTAGGGATTGTGTTCCAAAGTTTACCAGCTAGTGCTAGCTTCAGTCTTATTTGTCTGGGGCTGATAAGCATACCCCTATTGAATCTCCTGACTATTCCTCTGTGTGTGGCATCAGGGACGCTGTTCTTTTGCGATCGCATCTACCCCAAACTTCCCTAATCTCCCTCATATCACTTCCGATTAGGTAGTCATCGTTAAGTCTGAGTGGGAGGGGGGGAGGGGGAGAAAATTTAATAATGACTATGTAAACGGAAGTGATATCACTACCTAATTCCAAAGAATCATAGAATTCTCCCCTCACCCCCTCTTCCTCATAGGTATTCTTCTGGTGGGAAGGGAGTAAGTTGATAGCCCATCTGCTTATGTACCGTTCTCAAAACTCTCAAATCGCTCCATCAAACAGTTAGCAATGCGCTGTGCTGCTCCTGGCTCACCCATGCGCTGGTAACCATTTTCCGCAATTAGCTGCAACCAGTCTGGGTCACGCAATAACTGCTGCACAACACTTGCAACTTTGTCTGGCTGTTCCACTAAAATCAGGGATGGGCCTAACAGCCGAGTTTGAGCTTCGGCAAAGGCGGGGGTAAATTGGGGGCCTTGTCCGGGAATTGCGATCGCAGGTTTTCCCAATCCCACAAACTGTTCTGTTGCCGTTCCCGCCATCGCGATGCAACAGTCGCCTTTGAGCAGGCAAAGATTATAGTCATCCTGAGTCAAAATCACCGTGGCCTTCTGTTTAGTGAACGTTAGAGCCGTTGGGTCATTGAGCTGAAGCTTGGACACAATCGATTCAGCAGGTTGCTCTACCCAGCCTTGTGCTTCGAGAGTTTGACGCAAAGGGTCAAGACTTAACGCCGGAGCGATCGCACCGAGAAACAAAAGCGATCGCTCAGGGAAAGTATCCAGGAACCCAGCTGTTGCCCGCACGATTTGCTGCCAATTGTTGTAAGCTTCTGGTGCTCTGGAACCGGGCAGGAGAGTAACAACAAGCGCTCTCCGCATTTCTTTCAATTCAGAGTCTGATTCATAAAAAATTGGCGCTGGATTCTCTGGATAAATCCCGTCCATCATCGGATTGCCCAGATCAAAAGCTGGAATAGACCACTGCTGTAATGTCTCTGTCGTCAGCTTGTCTCTCGGAAAAACTGCCTTGCAACGCGGATGACGCATCAGCCAGCGCTCCCAAGGATAATAAACCGACCCAAACATAAGCTCCCAGCGTGAGCGACTAGGCAACCATCCGGCTTCATCCCGCAGATAGTACTCAGATTTTGCTGTGCCGACAAAGGCATAGGGTGCGCCACTTAACCAGGCAAACAACAGCGGTACAATATCCCCTACCGCCAGGATGACACCTCCTCTTTTGCTCCAACGGCGGACAGCTTTAAATTGCGTCCAAGTTAGTTGAAGCAAGCCACCCTGTACATCTCGCATCAGCTGACGCCCTTCCATATAGATAAAGCCACCAGAAGGCATTGTCCGCACTGATCCGATGAGCGGGACGCCTAATTGAGTGTAAGCTCGTCCTTCACCCACTAACGGCAAAGCCGCCAGTTCTAGAGCAGCTGGGTGACGTTGCAATTCCTGCAAAATACGGACGGCAATAACATCCTCTCCATGACCATTGCTTAGGCAGAGCAGATGCATAATGGGTAATTTATTATTCCTTCTCTACAACTAAAAATTAACCACCAACAAACAGCGGAGTTGCACCACTGGGCAAAACTGAATTGTCACGGATTAGTTGGAATAAATCAACTTTTATCCTTCCCGTCTCAACGACCTACCAACCTCTCGAAAGTTAGCGTCGCTGAGTGTGGCAGATGTAGATGTGGCACAGCCTCTGGAACTTGACTATTCTAGCCACGGTCAAGTTAAGCAAAAGCAAGTAATTATTTCACGAGCTGACTAGCGATGAGGCTACTTCTTATGCTACATAAAGCTGTTGCAATTTCTACATTAGCAGTCCTCGCGGCTGGGGAATTAACCAACCAGGCGATCGCCAGTCCAGACCTCGCGAGTTCAACTCCCAAATCGGCAACCAGCAACTATGTCGTTCCCGTTGAGGCGTCCCCAAAACTCCAGTCAACGGCGGCAATCGCCCCACCTGAAGTTGTTGTAGAGCCAGAGTTTGCTCAGTCAACCCAAACTCCTACCCAGTCTACCAGTACCAATAATGTGGTCGTTACCACAACCTCAGAATCTACCCAGGCAGCCAGAACGCCTGTTAGCTCCACAAATCAGCCATCTGGGACTTCTGCTCAATCTACAAATGCTAATGCGATCGCTCAGTCATCCCAGACGCCTGCCAAGTCTACCATTACTAATGATTTAGCACTTACCGCTATAGATGTTCAGGTAACGGGCGCTACTGAGGAATTACAGCAAATTGTCTTAAAAACAATTGGCACTCGTCCCGGCGGTTCAACCAATCAAAGTCAGCTAGACAGTGATGTCGCAGCAATTTTGAACACAGGTTTATTTACCGATGCCCGCGTGAGCAGTTCCCAAAACCGAGATGGGTTGAATGTAGTGTTTCAGGTGCAACCCGTAGTGGTGCGTTCGCTTCAACTCTCTGGTAACCAAGCTCTCACCCCAGCAGTTGCCAACGACTTCTTCAAATCCCAAATCGGACAGCCCATCAGCCTCGCAGCCCTGCGCCAGGGTGTCGAACAGGTGAGCCAATGGTACAAGGACAATGGCTATGTATTGGCACAGGTGTTAGCCGCCAAGCCAGCAAGCAATGGTGTTGTCACACTTGATGTAGCTGAGGGTGTCATTGGCGACATCAATATTCGCTTCCTTGACAAAGAGGGCAAGCCAACTCAGGGACGTACTAAGGAAGACTTCATTAACCGGGAGTTAAAACTAAAACCCGGTCAGTTGTTCCGTGTGGATGTAGCGCGGCAGGACTTACAGCACCTGTACAAGTTGGGGCTATTTGACAACGCTAATGTCTCTTTAAATGGCGATGCCAGAAAAGTTGATGTTACCTATGAACTCGTCGAACGAGCTGCCCGTGGGGTCAATGTGGGTGGCGGTTATAGCGGTGACACGGGTCTATTCGGCACAATTAACTACAGAGACCAGAATTTCGGCGGCATCAACAATCAGGTAGGACTCAATGTCCAGGCAGGTACCCGCGACCTCCAGTTTAACGGCAATTACACTAGCCCTTATCGCGCCAGCAACCCAGATACGCCCGGTTATAGCGTTGATGCCTTCCGGCGTCGATCGCTATCCCCGACATTCGATAATGATATTGGTTTAGCCAATGGCGACCAACCCCGCGAAGGGCAGTTTGGCGCTGGCGTCACGTTGACGAAACCGGTGGAAGGATGGGATGCGTCGCTGGGTCTGAATTATACTCGCACCAGCATCCGCGATAAGGATGGCAATATTACCCCAGTGGATAAATTGGGTAATCCTCTCTCCTTCAGCGGCACTGGCGTTGACGACCTATTCGCCGTTACCGCTGGGGTCAGCAAAGACCAGCGCGACAATCCGATTAATCCCACCCAAGGCTCCGTCCTCAGCCTCAGTACACAACAATCTATACCGGTGGGTAACGGCAGTATTTTGATGAACCGGCT
>DATNPI010000067.1:0-8959 GCA_036703325.1 Coleofasciculaceae cyanobacterium | reverse complement strand
GAAAGCAGATAACTTAAGAAGTGCTATTAAGAAGGCTTTCCTTAGCGAAGACGAGCGAGGAAAGGTTCACGGACACCAAGCTCTTGTAGGTCGCGAACGCTTGGCTAAAGCCGCTGAGATAGCTCTAGAGCGCTTTGATGCTCTCTGTGTCTGCAACTTCGACAACTTCGACACGATTCACAAATTCGTTGAGTCTGTTGGCAATGAAGTTAAAGGTTTTGGTCGTTTAGCTGCTTACGACATTGCCCTCCGCATAGCTAAATATAAGGAGTGCAACATCAAGGAAGTTCACTTTCACGCGGGTGTTATTGTTGGCGCTCGCGCTATGGGCTTGGATGTAAAGGACGGAGAAACTATGACTGTTGAGCAATTCCCTGCACCATTTAACCAGTTAAGCGGAGACCACCTTGAAAATCTTCTGTGCATCTACAAAGATGTATTATCTAACGCTTCTGCTAAGGCTGGGAAAACTTGTGTTTGCTGAAAAGCTAATCCTTTTCGCTAAATTGAATAACTTTTCACTAAAGCTAGGGTCTGTTTGCAAACATAGCTGCGATCGCGTTTATCTTTTTTAAGAAGCGATCGCGCCTATTGGTACAAGCAATAATTTAGCCGGAACGTCTCTACAATCTTGTGTGGGTTGTTGAAAAAGGGGGTAGTCAACCCGGATTTGGTATCACTCCTAAACTACCAGCGCTTCACCGACTCTCGATCGCAAATTACCAATTAGGGTCATCATAGAGATTAATCGTCAACTCTTCACGACCTGCTGGTACTGCTGTGATGCAGGCACAAATCGTCGCTCCATCTTCAATTTCCACCTCACAGGCATGACAAGTCCCCATCAGGCATCCTGTGGGAATGAAAACACCCGCACGTTCAGCCACCTGGAGCATTGACTCTCCAACCTCGGCGTTAATTGTGACATCATCTGGCAAAAATCGAATGCTAATGCTCATTTTATTGAGAGTTGTCAGTTAATTGGCACTGCGGTCGATCAATTTTGGATTTTGGATTTTAGATTTTGGATTATCCTATGGATAAATCTTCTTGTCTTATAACTTTTGAGGTACTGGAAGAACGTCCTCACTAAAGCTTCGGCGCTTCCTCCAGGTGTTTCTTTTCTTCTCCATGAAAAATCTAGGGACTTGTGACTGATGCTTTTTTTACCCAATCCCAAATCCCAAATCTAAAATTGCTTGGTCAGGGTTTCTGGGACGGTAAAACTGGACTTAAATCTATATGAGCTTCCACGATATCGGCAAGTGAGTTTAAAATGGCTTCTCGCTGTTCGCGGTAGTTGGCAACACCCGTGGGGAGAGATGGCAAGCCCCGTTGTTGCCGTAGCTGATTCAACCAAGCCCGTCGCCAAGGCCCATTGTCAAAAAGACCGTGGAGATAACTGCCCCAAATGGATTGACTAATGTCAACAATTCCTAAACCAGGGTCATCAAATAGAGGTTTAAAAGAAGACGCTTTGTCTCCGTCCTCCGATTCTAGCAATCGCGATCGCCCTTGATGGATTTCGTAACCGGTGACGGGTAAACCAACCTGAGGATAATTCGAGGTTACAAGCCGCTGACGGGCGACTTTGTTGCCGGTAATCACAGTTTTTAAAGGCAACAAGTTTAAGCCCTGATAGCGACCCTCTTGACCCTCTACCCCCTCTGGGTCAGCCAGCATTTTACCCAGCATTTGAAATCCGCCACAAATTCCGAGAACTGTGCCACCAGCAGCAGCATAGTTTTGAATCTCTGCTGCCATGCCGGTTTTTTGAAGAACCAACAAGTCAGAAATCGTGGTCTTAGTTCCTGGGATAATTACTGCGTCTGGATGTCCTAAGGATTGCGATGGGCTGAGATATTTTACGGTGACCGTGGCTTCGGCTTCTAGTGGGTCAAAGTCGGTGAAGTTGGAAATTCTGGGAAGCCGAATCACGGCGATGGTGAGTTCGCTACCTGACTTTTTCTTGGGGTTTCGCTCCAGCAAGTCGAGGGAGTCTTCAGCGGGGAACACATGATCTATCCAGGGAATAACTCCGACCACGGGAATACCTGTGCGTTTTTCTAGCCAGGTGATACCTGAGTCCAAAAGCGATCGCTGCCCTCTAAACTTATTAATCACCACACCCTTAATCAAGGCTCGTTCTTCTGGCTCCAGCAGTTCTAGAGTCCCGACAACATGGGCAAAAGCCCCACCTCGATCAATATCAACCACCAGCAGAGTCGGAGCATTTAAATGCCGCGCCACTCGCATATTGGTCAGGTCGCGGTGCTTGAGGTTAATCTCAGCAGGGCTACCAGCCCCCTCGCAAACGATTAAGTCATACTCATTGGTCAGACGCCGCAGTGATTCTTCAATCACCTGCCAACCTTTAGAAAAATACTGCTCGTAGTAATCAGAAGCGCTGACCTGGCCCACCGCTTTACCCATGAGAATGACCTGGGAGGTCATGTCCCCTTGAGGCTTGAGTAAAATTGGGTTCATTTCCACACAGGGCGTTACACCCGCCGCCCAGGCTTGTACTGCCTGGGCGTGTCCAATTTCTCCCCCGTTTGGTGTTACATAGGCATTTAACGCCATGTTCTGCCCCTTAAAGGGCGCAACACGCCAGCCACGCCGCGAGAGAAGGCGGCATAGAGCGGTTGTAATCAAGGATTTTCCTGCGTGGGACGTTGTCCCCACGACCATAATGGCTTTCATACTCAAGGTTAGGGGCTAGGGACTAGGCGACGTGAGAATGTAGAAGCCACCCTTCAATCACTTAATCGCAGTTAATTAAATCGGCAGTCGTAACCACCGGCTCAAGGCATTATAAATCCGATCTAAAAAAGATGGGGAAGGCAAGATTCCTCCCTGGTTCTGATAGTTTTCTACCAGTTGGCGTCCTAAAGGTGTTAAGCGAAAACTATCAGTGATTCCCTGACCATCAACTTCTCGTCGCAAAATGCCGACTTGAATCAGCCACATTAAGCCACTTTCTACTGCCAACTCTGACATTGAGCGTCGTGTGTAATGGTGTTCAACACCCTCTTGACCTGCGATCGCCTGTAGAGGAACACTCTTAGAGCGCATCGCTGCAAACAAAGGCAGCTGAAACGGTAAACAACGCATTGCCAACTCGGCTCGTTTGACGGTGCGAATGGGATATTGAATTGACTGGGCGTCTAAAGGCTGAATCGAAGTCATCGTAAGGCTTGGTAAATTAACACCACGCTGACGGCTGGTCACATTTTTACTATCTTAAGCGGTTTCAAGCTTGTGCCGTCTAACTGCTTTCAACCACTGCTGCTCTGCACCAGGAAAATTGTAATTTACTGTAATATCTAGAGGGAAAAGTTCACTTCAAACAAACAGGAAACAGAATTTATGGCTCTAACAGTTGGTATGGATGCTCCGGCATTTACCGCCAAAGATACCAATGGCGATACCGTTTCCCTGTCAGACTTTGCTGGTAAGACTGTTGTTTTGTATTTTTATCCCAAAGACGACACCCCAGGCTGCACCAAACAAGCTCAAAGTTTCCGGGACAACTATGCTGAATATCAAGGCAAAGAAATGGTCGTGCTAGGTGTCAGTATGGATGATGAGGCATCTCATAAACAATTTACAGAGAAGTATGGTCTGCCTTTCCAGCTGCTGGCAGATGTCGATGGAGCTATTACCAAGGCTTACGATGTTGATGGCGGCGGTTACGCCAAGCGCGTCACCTACGTCATTGACGGCAATGGCAAAATCACCCATGTTGATGCCAGTGTAAATACGGCTAACCATGCCCAAGATATTCTGGCTGTAGTGGGCTAAGTTCGCTACAGTGGTTTTCATTCAAGTTTGATGTAGGTTTTTCTAGGGGCACGATAATATCCTTGGCCCTACCGTGTAGTGTAGGAAACTGAAAACCTCTATAAACTTGAGCCGCCTAGAAATAACGCAAAATAGGGGCACGACTCATGCCGTGCCCCTAAAAGTTTTATCTCTTTTTGTGAGGAACACTAATTGGCCTGTTGAGGGATTGTTTCTGTGTTCGCCGGAGACGCTTGCTGTTGATTCAACCGCAGCAATTGTTGACGCCGGAATTCAGCTGTAGCTTTATCTAGACTTTGAGTCTGTCCGCTTAGGAACTCACCCATATCCAGGGAACCACGCGTTTGAGCTTGATGAATCAGGTTAAAGACGTTGAAGCCATTGTCACCAATCTGACCGGTGAAGGTATCTCGCTCATTTTGCTGAGTTGTAAAATCCTGTAGGGGTTGAACAGTCCCTGCTGATTGTGCCGAAGCGGGTTGAGGCAGCACAACAGAACTAAGCGCGATCGCTACTGCTGAGACACCGATGCCAAGAGCAAGGCGCTCTAGTCGCGCTGAGGCAAATGCTGGAACTAACTGAGTAATTTTCTTCATGGCAGTTTAGGGCAGAATCTGCTGTTTCAATGATTACATTTAAGCAAACCGGCGACGCAGTAATGGCTGAATTGCTAGTAGCACTACAGCATCAAAAGCCACTAGTACTAGAAGTGCACCACCAAAACTAATTGACGCCCAAGGAGCTTGCATCACAATACTACCCAGTGACCAGTCACTGTGCAGATAAAGATAGCGAATTGGCTCGATCGCATAACTTAAAGGATTCAGACTCGCCACAACCTGCAACCATTTGGGCATGAAGGAGAGAGGAGCAAGGGCAGTGCTAGCAAATAACAAAGGTAAGTTCGTAACAAAGATTACTGCAATCAGCTCAATGTGACCAGGTAGAGCAAAAGCCAGTCCTAGACTCAAGGCAGTAACACCCACAACCAGTAGGAGGACAATCAGGGCGATAATTCCCAACCCAACTGGATTTGGTAACCCTGCTCCTAAAAAGGCGCTGACTACAACAATTGCTACAGCCTGAAGTAAGGTGAGGGCAATGATGTAAATTGCTGATGCGGCAACAATTGAGAACCGAGATGCTAGAGGTGCTACCAATAAACGGTTCAAGAAACCAAATTCTCGGTCAAACATAACTGGCAACCCAGCATTCAATGCGCCAGCGAAGGCAGTGAATACAAGCACCCCAGCACCGAGAAATTGTCCATAAGTTAGACCATTACCAAACAATCCTTGAGGAGCATTTTGAAATAATGCCCCGAATAGAACTAGCCACATGACCGGCTGAATAATTCCAGCAATCAATGTGGAAGGACGCCGTTGCAGCTGGATAAATAGACGCTTGGTTAGAGCCAAAGTTTCCTGGACAAATTCCCCGAAATTAGGATTATCACTAATTGGGGTTTGACTGGATACATTTGGCTGCAAGTTGATGTCAGGTTTAGAAGGAGTAACAGTTTGGCTCATATTGCTTCCTAAGATAGTTTGAAAAGTCTTTATTCAATACATTGAGGCGGAAGCCTATGACTCACATTTTGCATCTGCCCACTCACCCGCCAGGGAATTAATTCCCACAGCTAATAGTCTAAGTCCTTTCAAGAGGACTGAATAGAAGACCTTTCTTGGCTTTTAGTCCATTGAAGTGGACTTTCTCTACAAGCTGTGGGATTTAAATCCCACGCGGGTGAAAGGGTTGGTGCAAGTGTGAGTTTTACGCATACATATAGCCTTTGCGGCTATTAGCGCATATTCTGCTTTTTCTCGGCTTTGGGATCGCGGGAACCAGCCGCGGCGAGTTCGGCATCCATTAGTGTCTGACCAGTGGCGGCGAGGTAGACATCATCCAGACTCGGCCGCGCCTGAGCAATTCCGAAAGTCGGTAAACCAGCGTCTTTCAAAGATTGCTGAATGCTGATCAAAGCATCGCTTTGGGGCTTCACCACCAGGTTTAGGGAGTTACCCTGAGCGTTATTGATAATTACTTCTTGGACAAAGGGTAGAGATTGAAGCATATTCCTGGCTGTTTCGGCTTCTTCAATGGGGGAGAATTCGCGGATACGGAGTGTAATGCGATCGCCTCCCACCTTATCCTTTAACTCAGAAGGCGTACCTGCCGCAATCACAACACCTCGGTCAATAATCGCCACTCGGTTAGCCAAAGCGTCAATCTCTTCTAAATAGTGGCTGGTAATCAAAACCGTGGTTCCCGCTTCCCGCAGCTTACGCAGCAAATCCCACACGACGAGGCGGCTTTCAATATCTAGCCCTACCGTTGGTTCATCTAGCACCAAAACATCTGGTTGATGTAGCAACCCAGCCGCTAGGTCGATACGTCTACGCAGTCCTCCAGAGTAAGTGCCAGTCTTTTTATCCGCATATTCCTCTAAGCCCAAAATGCCGATAACTTCCTCAATCCGCTTTTTGGCAACATTACCGGGGAGGTGATAAAGTGCGGCTTGCAGTTGCAAAAGTTCTCGCCCAGTGAGCACCTTATCGAGGGCAACTTCCTGAGCCACATAACCCAAGCGGCGTCTAGCTGCTCTGGGCTGGTCAACAGCAGAAATGCCAGAGACCTCGACTTTACCAGCATCGGGTGTCGTTAAGGTGCACAGACACCGAATCGTTGTAGTTTTCCCTGCACCATTAGGGCCGAGTAGCCCAAAGATTTCTCCAGGTTCCACTTGAAATGAAATATCCTTAACGGCTTCAACTGAGCCGTAGCGCTTCTGGAGGTTCTGAATTAATACAGCAGCTGCCATAAATATTTCTCTGCCTGGATTAGCTATACAAATCTAAACAGTCTTTCTTTCCATTCTAGGGGGTCAGTTGCGAGAGGGAGTGAAGCGCTAATCTGACATCAGCAGGACTTACGCACTCGCAGAGCTAACCCCCCAACTTTGGGGAGAACGAGATTTAACTGCCTCCAGCTTCGGGGGTTGGGAGCTAATCGGCGGATATTGCGTAAGTCCTGATTAGGGCTATTCCTCTGAATCAAGACTGCAAAAGAGAGTAGATAACTATGGTGACTAATCCTGTTGTCACAGAAAATTTTACTTTAGAAGACTGGATGCGAAATCCTCCCGAACACATGGAGTGGGTGGATGGCAAACTCGTTGAGAAAAATCCAGTTAATTGGGGGGATGGACAACTTGTTGAGAAAAATGGAATGACGCTAAAGCATAGTCGAATTCAGGCTAGGTTGGCTCGTTATTGGGGAAGTTACATGGCTTCCAGTGGACAAGGTGGAGAAGTTTATACAGAAGTACCTTGTCGTACCAATAAGCAGGGGCGTGTTCCTGATGTTGCCTATCTCACTCCTGAATTGGTTGCTCAGTTTGGTGATGCTGCCACTTTGCCACAGAGTTTTCCGCTAATTGCTGAGATAGTTTCACCCACTGATATCGCTGAGGATTTGTTTCTCAAAGCTCAGGAATATTTGCCGTCTGGTTGCGAGGAAGTCTGGTTAGTGTTTCCTGAGAGTCGTTTAGTCTTGGTGATAACTCAAAGTCAGATACTAGGGTTTAAAGCGGGTGAGGTAGTTAGCACTCAAAAGGTACTGCTGGGTTTTAGTGTGGCGGTAGATGAGTTGTTAGCTTGAGGCTGACGATAGCTTAGTTTTTGGGAAGACTGAATATAGACACAATCTGCTGATGCCTTCTCAGATATGCTCTATTGTTCCAATTCCACCTGCTCGAATCCCTTCTGTCCTGATGGAAATAAGTTTTGCCTAAGCTGCGGTTCACAAACACTCTTGCCCTTATTCCGCAACCGCTACCGTGTTATTCGACTTTTAGGTGAAGGTGGATTTGGCAGAACTTATGAAGCCATAGATACAGATAGGATGGACGACCCTTGCGTGATTAAGCAATTTGTCCCGCAAGTTCAGGGAACGGCAGCACTTGAGAAAGCCACTGAACTATTTAAGCAAGAGGCAAAGCGACTGTATGAACTGGGAGAACATCCCCAGATTCCCCGATTGATTGCTTATTTTGAACAGGATAAGCGCCTGTATCTGGTGCAAGAGTTGATTGAGGGGCAGACCTTACTCGCAGAATTGAACCAGCAGGGAGCGTTTAGCGAAGAAAAAATTCGGCAACTATTGGCTGATTTGCTACCCGTCCTCAAGGTTGTCCATGAACGTGGAGTGATTCACCGGGACATCAAGCCCGAGAATATTATGCGCCGTCGTAAAGATGGCAAATTGATGTTGATTGATTTTGGTGTTTCTAAGCAGGTGACAGTAACAATTCTCGGTCAAGCGGGCACGACGGTTGGTACGCATGGATATGCACCAATGGAGCAAATGCGAGGTCAAGTTTATCCGGCTAGCGATCTATACAGTTTAAGTGTGACTTGCCTTCGACTACTTACAGGCTGTTTGCCAAAGGCAGACGGTTCTGATGAACTTTATGATGCACTCGAAGGTCGCTGGATATTGAAAAAACATCTGCCACAAGGCACAACTATCAGTACTCAGCTTAAGAAAGTTTTGAACAAATTGCTTCAGGATTATCTAAAAGATCGCTATCAGTCGGCTGATGAGGTACTGCAAGCCCTGGATTGTGTATATTTGGAGCAACAACTCTTTGAAAGAGTCAGAAAGGTCTTTTCTAAACAACTAGAGGTTGCTCCGAAAGAAATCACTCCAACTTCCTGTTTGGGAGACTTAGGAGCAGATGAGTTGGATGTCCTAGAACTAATCATGGCTTTGGAAGATAAGTTCGATATTGAAATTTCTGATAAAGACTCTAATGAAATTTTTAAATTAAGCAAAACGTCTGACTCAGGGGCACGGTCGTGGCTGTCGTCGTTGAGCGGCAGCTCATTACGAGCTTATCATTGGGATGGTGAACTCGTAACAGTTCAAGAAATTACCGATTACATTCTTATAACCAAGCTTTGAAAACAATCTTGAAATGAATAGAGGTATGCCAGTGGAAAAATTGACAGATTTAGTAGAGAGTGCGATCGCCAAATAGTTATGCTAAAGCTAACTAATGCACTCTCTTCTCTTGTTCCCCCCTTAGCAAGGGGGGCTAGGGGGGTTAAATCCAACCTACACAAATGACCCAACTCTTCAACAAAACATCCTA
>DATNPI010000062.1:0-23317 GCA_036703325.1 Coleofasciculaceae cyanobacterium | reverse complement strand
CGGCTTGACCTGTTATTAATCTCTTGTGTTGCTCAGTGGTCTTCAACTTAGAGCTGCTGAGCTAATTTCTGGTGGCTCTCAACTCCACCTTGCGCTCCACTCAGCGCCGCTGAGTCAGAGCGCCTTAGTCTAAACGCCAGTGCTAAGGGTAAGGACATCGCACAGACGCTGGTGTCCAAAGGAGACGTACTAGCTGTTATTGGTCACTTTGCCAGTGATGTGACTCTGAAAGCTTTGCCTGTCTACCAACAGCAGAATGTGGTCATAATTTCTCCTGGCAGCACCTCAGAAGATCTTTCAACCGCACCCAACTCTAATCAGGTTTTCTTCCGCACTGTACCTACTACTAGCGTGAATGGTCAAGCTTTAGCTAGTTACCTGCTCAACCAAGCTCGTCAGCAAACAGCAGCAGTATTTTTCGATCCAACTAGTAATTTCAGCAGCTCTCTACGGGACCAATTCCGCATTAACTTTAGCGGGGGTGGAGGACAGGTAGTGAAGGAGTTCTATTTGTCTGACCCTCTCTTGCAAGCAAGTACCGCCATAGACCAAGCACGGCAACAAGGAGCCACAGCGCTTGTCATACTTCCAGATGCCAACATCAACCCCCGCACCTTTGAGAAGGCTTCCAAGTTAATCAAAGCCAATCAGGGTCGTTATTGGATAATGGGAGGAAATACTCTTTACAGTCCCAAGACTTTAGAATTCACAGGACAAGAGGCACTGAAGCGCCTAGTGCTGGTTGTACCCTGGCATCACTTGAGCAGCCCTAATCCAGAATTTGCCCAAGCTGCCCAGAAGTTATGGGGAGGAGAAGTTAGTTCCCGGACAGCTTTAGCCTATGATGCCGCGAGTGCGTTGATTACTGTCTTGGAAAAGCTCCCTCACCCAAGCCGTACTCGCGTACAGAAGGCTTTGGCAGACCCCAATTTTCAAGCCACTGGAGCAACGGGGATAGTGAGTTTTAAAGCCAATGGCAACCGCAAGGAGCCAGTCGTTGAATGGGTTAAAGTCGTGCCATCTAAATGCTCACTTTATGGTTTCAGATTTATACCTGTAAACTATCCCATAGCTAGCTTAGGGCGTTGCAAAAATAAAGGCTGAAGGCTGAAAAATCCTTCTCTTGATCTGGAAGTTGGAAAGAATTTAAAATTCCCACCAACTTAAAACCACCAAACTTTTGGCGAGGGTCTTGCTCTCCAAGCGCATTCAGTACTTCATACTTCATCCTTCACACTTTATACCATTTGGTTTAATGTTTGACACTTATCAGCGCGGGAAGATTGTAGGTGGTAGGTTGTAGGGGGAGTCTCTTCATCACCTACAACCTACCACCTAACACCTAATACTTTTATGATTTGTGCCATTTTTAAGATCAATTGGTATTAGGTGATTGGGGAGTACTGGCTGCGTTCAAATCGGTATCCTGCATCGTTGAAGTCAGAGGAACATGACCATTTGCCTGACCATTCCCATGCAAGAGTTGACTAACCTGACCAATCAGCATTCCCAACTTCCCCTCATCCAGCAAAGTGTTGATCAGGGCAAGTCCACTGGTAGAGAGCATTAACTTATTGATGTCTTGAGCGCCATTGCCATTGCTACCGTTTGCACCCCCAAAGGCGTAGATTCTGGCATCGCCCAGCACACCTGGTTGGGGAGCTAGGGCTTGTAGCACTTCTGGTAGCCTTTCTGCCAACTCAGGCCAGATTGTGCTGATCACGTTTGCCGTCAAATTGGCATCGCTGATTAGATTTTTTGCCTCTAACTGGGCTTTGATGCCATCAGCTTCGGCTAAGGCTTTTTCCCGGTTAGCGATCGCCAATGTCCGAATCGCTTCTGCCTCCAGTTCTGCTGCTTGCTGCGCCACCTCTGCCTGCCGACGTCTGCGGAAAGCATCAATTTCCACCACGTTCTGCTCCAGCACCCGTTTCTCCTGGGCATCCTTTTCAGCGGCAATCACTGCCAGACGTTGCGATCGCTCTGCTTTTTCCACTTCCGTTGCGGTGGTTACCCCAGCTTCAGCTTTAGCCCGTTGCGCCTCTGCCACAAAGCTTTCTCGTTTTTTGTTGGCAACTGCGATCGCTACATCTTCCTGTGCCAGTCGCGCCAATCGTTCTGCTTCAGCAATTTTCACTTGCGCTTGGAGGCTCCCGGAATCCACCGTTTGCTGACGATTAATTTCCGCAATTTCTGCTTCTTGTTTTTGCAGTGCTTGGGTAACTTTCAGTTGCTTATTGCGTTCTTCTAAAGCAATGTCCGCCTCAATTTTACTTTGTTGCACGACCAGTTGCTGTTGAATTTTTTCCTCTTCTAAGGTTCGCTGACGAGTAATTTCGGCAACTTCTGCTTCTTGTTTTTGCAGCGTTTGGGCAACTTTGAGTTGCTTATTGCGTTCTTCTAAGGCAATATCCGCTTCAATCTGGCTTTGCTGCACGGCAAGTTTTTTGCGGATTTCCTCTTCTTCTACCGACTTATCCTGCAAAATTTTAGTCCGCCTGACTGTTGCCGCTTCTATGTCTTTTGCTGCTTGAATTTCCCGTTCTCTTTGAGCTTTGAGTGCTTCAATTTCTAGTTTTTGGGCAAGTTTGGCACTTTCTTGTTCCTGTGCAATTCGTAGAGATTGCTTTTGGGCATCCAGTTCCTTCTGCTCAATAGTAACTTGCGTATTGAGTTCAACTTCTCGTTTTTGCTGAATCGAGCGTTGAATCGTTTCCGTTCGCAGCCGCACTCCTTGAGCATCAAAGAAGTTGTTGGTGTCGTAGGTATCGCTTTCTTGAATTTCAGAAATAGCAATGTTGTTTAGGGTTAACCCCACTTTTTTCAAATCTTGCTGCACCAGATTCAGCACTTCCTGGGCAAACCCCAATTTATCGGAATCAATTTCTGCCAAATCCTTATGTTTTGCAGCTGCTCGAATTGCATCATCAGCCCGTTTTTCCAAAGCATTTTTGATATTGTCTGGGGTAATTTTGCCCTGGCTTGAGAGTCGAGCGGCAGCTGTGCGAACGTCTTCTTCAGTAGCCGTGATGCAGACGTAAAACGTCACCCGCATATCTGCCCGCAGGTAATCCCTGGTACGCACAGCTAGTTTGCCTGTACGCTCCACATCAATGGAAATTTCTCGTAACGGTACGCGAGTTAACTCATGAAATCTGGGCAACACAATGCAGCCACCCCGGAGAATGACAGACTGCTGTTTCTGAAAGACGCCGCCAGTTCTGACGAAGGCTTCGTTGTTTGGGGTAACCACATAGATGCGGGTGTATGCCCAAACACTGCACAGCAAAAGCAGCACTAGTCCGCCTATGATGCCCGGAAAAATTAGCATTCCGGAACTCACTTGGGCAACCACAGGCTGAGTTGAGGCTGAATAGGTAACTAGAGAAGTCTCGGGTAGCATTTGAGGTAGGAAAGTCAGTTCAGCCTTCTCGGAATTTGCAGTGCGCTGGGGAGCTAATGCCAATTGGGAGGGTTGAACTGAGGGTAAGGATTGGATGAACATTAACCAAAAGCGCATGGTGTTTACCTCCTGGTAGGAATCTTGGATTTGGAATAAATTTCTAGCCAGTAATCCTGATCGGGACTGTTGGCAGCAATGACCAGATAGATTTGCGAGTAGCGATCGATGACGACAACTTTTTCGCCCCGGTGGGGGGTGACGGTTGCCCAGTTGGGCGATACGGCACTAATGGTGACGAGATTGTGGGTAGCATCGATGACATCAACCTGACCAATCCTGCCCTGGTTTTCAACTGGGATGAAGGCAGAACTGACGGTGCCGATACATCCCAGAAGGCGATCGCTACTAGCATCCTCACCAAAGGCAGCAAAGACTTTTCCCAGAGGACGGGCAATCAGACTGCCGCCGAACAAAGCAATTAGCATCGAACTCACTAGCACTACTCCCCCACTCCAGGTGCCAGGAACACGACCCAATCGACTCCCCACCTCAACGTTGAACATCCATCCCAAAACGCCCCAGAGGCTCAGATCGGTTGCCAGGAGCAAGATTAGCGGTGCTCTGCCAATGCCTAACCACCCCAAGATTTCCATTGCACCGAAATCAACATCGGCATCAGCATCAACATCAGCATCAACCTCTAAATCTGCATCGAGATCTAAGTCAGCATCAACGTCTAAATCCTCGTCTTGCCCGCCCGCCGTAATGACGAACAGGAAAAGCAAGACTCCCATACCTAAGAAAAGCCAATAGGGTAAGTTGGACTGATGGAACAGCATAGCGAGTAGGGAGTAGTGAAAAAAACTCTTGCAAAAGTCAATTGTTGCTATGTAGCTGTACGATACTTATCTCTCGACGCTCTGCCACTTATGCAAGAAGTCTGATAGGAAGTAGGGAATAAGCAGTGCAATCACGAGTAGTTTGAAAACACGCCCTAGGGGAGCAAGCCTCATCCGACAGTATTGTGTCTCAAGCTAGGTTACTTCTCGAAAAAAGCCTTAACTTCTCACGAATCGCCATGCCATACCCTTAGATTGGCACCAAATGCTTAAGCCCTATAGCTCACCTTTTGGCTCATCATTTGGCTCAGTTCCCAGCGAGAGAAGCTTCTCTCGCTCCGGTCAAAGGTGAGTCAGAATTTAGAAACCATATGGTAAGGGTTAGGTATAGTGGATTCTCTCAGAGCCTCTGGATGGGGGCTAGAAAGGGTTTGTGAAATAATCAAAACAAGTTTGATGGATCTGCTGTGAGTTATTGTCTCAATCCCAAGTGTTCAAACCCCCCTGACCCGATGAACACCAAGGGAATCATCTGTCGAAACTGCGGGTCAAAACTGTTGCTGCAAGACCGCTATCGGGTCGTGCGACCTCTGAGTATGGGAGGCTTTGGTCAAACTTTTGAGGTAGACGACCGAGGTACACTGAAAGTCTTAAAAGTTTTGAATCCTGCACGCTTTAGTGACCCAAGAAGCAAACAGAAAGTAGTCTCTCTATTTCAGCAGGAAGCAGAGGTATTAAGTCAGCTGCACCATTCAGGAATTCCCAAAGTTGATTCAGATGGATACTTCCCCTTTTGGCCCAAAGATAGCCAAGAACCATTGCACTGTCTGGTGATGGAAAAAATTGATGGGTTAAATTTGCAGGAATGGCTAGAAGGTCAAGGCAATCAACCCATAACACCAGTGCAAGCGCTCAACTGGTTAAAACAACTAGCAGAAATCTTGGAGCAAGTTCATCAAAAGCAGTATTTCCATCGGGATATTAAGCCGCCAAACATTATGCTCAGACCGGATGGGCAATTGGTACTAATTGATTTTGGGGCAGTAAGAGAACTCACACAAACTTATTTACAGCAACAAAATGTGACAGGGACGGTGATTGGTACACCAGGCTACACACCCCCAGAGCAAATGCATGGCAGAGCCGTGCCGCAATCTGACTTCTTTGCTCTTGGGCGAACCTTCGTCCATTTGCTGACAGGCAGACATCCCCTTGATTTACACGAAAATCCCCAAACAGGTAAGTTGATTTGGCGAAATAGTGTCCCGCATATTTCCAAATCATGGGTTGATTTAATTTATAAGCTGTTGGGGCGATCGCTAGCTGACTTTATCGATGAATTGATGGAGCCGTCGTGGAAAAAGCGCCCTAAAAGTACACGAGTTATTTTGAAACGCCTCAAGAAAATTCTCCGCGCACCTTTAGTCGAGTTGGCAGCTGGTGCAGCTGTTTTATTTGTAGTTGGAGTAACTGGAATCTATTGGTATCTAACTGGAGTCAATGGGTGTTCAAAGATTTGGCTCAGGAGTTTTTCTACAGGCGACAATCTCAGTTGTGGCGAAGAAATTCTAGTTCGAGAATCTACCGTACCGGAAAAGCAACAGGGAGTGAATGCCTTCGCAGCAGGTCAGTATCAGCAAGCTGTTCCAATGCTTGAGCAGGCATGGAAGAAACAGTATGACCCCGAAACCTTAATTTACCTAAATAATGCCCGACTCGCTGCCCAAAACACAGAAGCTCACACAATTGCTGTCGCAGCACCGATAAACGAAAAAAGCCTAGATACTGCATACGAAATTCTACGGGGAGTTGCCCAAGCCCAAGATGAGTTCAATCGGAATCGAAAGCCAGGTCAGCTCGGTCTTAAAGTATTGATTGCCAATGATAATAATGACCCTGACCAGGGTAAAGCAATTGCTAAGGCATTGGTGTCTAAAAGAGATATCTTAGGTGTCATCGGTCACTATGCTAGTGAAGTGACTCTGGCAGCTGTGCCGGTTTACGAGCAGCACCAGTTGGTATCGATTTCTCCTGGCAGTACCTCGGAAGACCTTTCCAACAAAAGTCCCTTTTTCTTTCGCACTACATCCAGCGATCGCAACACTGCCCAAGCTTTGGCTAACTACTTAATCACCCAAGCTCAACAGCGTCGAGTCGCAATATTTTACAATCCTCAGAGCAATTACAGCAAATCTATCTACAGTGAATTCCACAGGAGCTTCACCTTAACTGGGGGGCAGGTCGTCAAGGAGTTTGACTTGTCTGTTTCTTCCTTCAGAGCAGATGTTGCCATAGATCAAGCCCAGAAACAAGGAGCCACCGCGCTGGTTTTGCTTCCAGATGGTCAGACCAGTCGCAACACCTTTCGCAACGCCTTACAGGTGATCACAGCCAATCAAAGCCGTTATTGGATGGTGGGAGGAGATACCCTTTATGGACCTGAAACTTTACAACAAAGGGTAACTCCAGATGCACTGTCGCGTCTCGTATTGGCTGTCCACTGGCATAGATTGAGCAGTCCTAATGAAAAGTTTCCCCCCGTTGCTAAAGAGTTGTGGAGAGGGGATGTCAGCTGGCGCACGGCTTTAGCCTATGATGCTACTAGTGCGTTGATAGCCGCTTTAGAACAACTACCGCAAAACCGGACTGGGGTTCAGAAAGCCTTGGCAGCTTCTACATTTAAAGCCACTGGCGCAACGGGAGTAATTAGTTTTCGCTCCAGTGGCGATCGCAATGAGTTTGTGAAGGAATTGGTTAAAGTTGTGCCGTCTAGCTGTTCGCCTGATGGTTTGATATTTGTACCTGTAAGCGATAAAGCTGAGAACTTAGAGGATTGCAGAAAAAAACAATGATTTAGAGCATCCGTTCAAGGCGGCGGAAGTCTCGTTCTACTTCTGCCCAAAGAGAACGGTTGTGGGGGTCAGTACGCAGCGCTTTTTTTAGATAAATCCTTGCTTTGTCCAGTTGCCGTTCGTTAACTAGATGGCGTCCCCAACGCTGATAGGCGATCGCTTGCCACTGGCGCACCTCTGGATCTTGGGGAATCCGTTGCGCTAAACCCTCGACAAGTGCGATCGCCCTAGCAAATCGACGATATTTCAGAAGCTGCTGTAGTTGATCGTAGGCATTCCACTTCAGTTGTTTTTCAACGTCCGATAGCGGTGGGTTGAATGGAACTGATGGTTGCTTACGAGTCACCTTCGTTGCTGGTGGTGGCGAACTTGGCGATACCCCAACCGTCTGAGGTTCACTTGCAGCAGTAACCGTCTGGGGTGATGTTGCCACCTCATTACCTACAGACGGCTTTATTACACTGAGAAGAAACTTATAAGCCTCTGTCAACTCAATAAATTTTTCTTGGGCAAGCTTGTCTCCAGAGTTGACATCAGGATGATACCGCCGTGCCAGACGCCGATACGACGCCTTGACTTCAGCTGTGGAGGCTCCGTACATTAAACCCAACAAACGATAGCAATCCGCCAGATTCATCTAAGGGAATAGGACTGATGAACAATGATGCCTTGGAAAGGGCACCATTGACACCTGTAGAGGCAGACGCCGGGGACTGCCCTACTGATGTGTCTATCCTATGGTGTCCTCTCCTCAATGACGCGGTCAATAAGTCCGTACTCTTTTGCTTCTTCGGCAGACATGAAAAAGTCACGATCCATGTCTTTTTCAATCTTCTCGATGGGCTTACTAGTATTTTGCGCGTAGATTTGGTTGAGTTGATGCCGGATTCGGAGAATTTCTCTAGCCTCAATCTCAATATCTGTAGCTTGTCCGCGTGCACCACCGGAGGGTTGGTGAATCATAATCCGCGAGTGAGGTAAAGCTAGCCGTTTGCCCTTCTTACCAGCGGCAAGTAGGAAGGAACCCATAGATGCTGCCAGACCCACACAAATGGTTACGACATCTGATTTGATGTGTTGCATGGTGTCGTATATCGCCATGCCGGCTGTTACCGAACCACCGGGGGAATTGATGTAGAGAAAAATATCTTTGGTGTTGTCTTCAGAATCCAGATAAAGCATCACGGCGATGATCTGGTTGGCAATTTCATCATCGACATCCTTGCCCAGAAAAATGATCCGTTCCCGGTAGAGACGATTGTAGATATCAATCCACTGGGTGTATTGATCTCCTGGCATCTGGTAGGGAACTTTTGGGACGCCAATTGGCATAATTCGCTCCGAATTAGAAAAAGATTAATAGGTTAAATGCCCAAAAGACAGGCGGAGAGTGAGTAGAAAAATGGTCTTATAAGACACCAACAGGAAGCGCGGCAGGAATCTCGTTTGTTTCCAACACTCGGTCAATCAGACCATACTCTTTCGCCTGTTGAGGCGTCATATAAAACAGCCGATCCATATCCTTAGCAATCCTCTCAGACGGCTGACCTGTGTTGCGAGACAGGATATCAAGCATTGTTGTCCTATTCGCTAGCACTTCCTTGGCGCGAATCTGGATATCCGTTGCCTGACCACGGGCATAGCTCCTGGGCTGGTGCAGGACAATTGAGGCATTGGGCAAACTTGCCCGACAGCCTTTTGTGCCAGCCGATAGTAGCATTGCCGCCATGCCCATTGCAGAACCAAGGCAGATAGTGTGGATAGGCGGCTTGATGTAGTTCATCGTGTCACAAATGGCAAAGGCTTCCGTTTCAAAGCCCACAGGTTCGCCATCATAACGGGAGGTGCCAGTAGAATTGATGTAGATTCTAATCGGCTTGTCGGGGTCTTGGTACTGTAAATAGAGCAGTTCAGCAACAATTAACTCGGTTACCGCTGATACCAAAGGCATACCCAGATAAACAATCCGCTCATTCAGCAGCAAAGAGGGTAAGTCTGGCGGCGGTGTCCGGTAGGTTGTATTACCGTAGTAGGTTGACTGAACAGCCTGAATGGGTAATTTCATTGTGTTTGGGGCTGCAATAATGGCGCTATCTTTAAACATAGTAGCGTGACGTTGAGCCTGCCTGCGGCAGTTCTTTGGATGCTGCTATGACGGTTATCACGGTAATTCGTTGTGATAATTATTTGTGCGGTTATTGACCATCGTTAGTCCGTAGTACTAGCGTATTGGCATGAAGTTGCTATTATTACATCTTGCTCGCTCAGGAGCCTTATGAGATGAAAGTTGGTTTGCACCCTGCCTTAAATGATGCCCATGTTGATGCCAATCAATCGAGTAGTCAGCGTCAGCTGTCGGTTGCGATTTCGGCGCTTACGACTGGGCAAGACCGTAATGTACCGCTGAATTTGTGCCTGGTTCTCGATCACAGTGGCTCGATGAATGGACGCCCTTTGGAAACGGTGAAAAAGGCGGCAGTGAATCTTGTTGAGCGACTTAACCCAGGCGATCGCATTTCGGTGGTTGCTTTTGATCACAGAGCCAAAGTTCTTGTCAAAAATCAAGTCATCAATGACCTAGACAATGTCATTAAACAGATCAAACGGCTCTCGGCGGACGGCGGTACTGCCATTGACGAAGGTCTAAAACTCGGAATCGAAGAAGTAGCAAAGGGCAAACAAGACACAGTGTCTCAGGTGTTTTTGCTAACAGATGGCGAGAACGAACATGGTGATAACAAACGTTGTCTGAAGTTAGCCGAACTGGCTCCCGAATACAAATTGACGTTGAACACTTTAGGCTTTGGTGCCAATTGGAACCAAGATATCTTGGAGAAAATTGCCGATGTCGGGGGTGGCACACTCTCATATATCGAACACCCTGAGCAGGCAGTTGATGAGTTCGCAAGGCTTTTCCAACGCGCTCAATCCGTTCAACTGACCAATGCCTACTTGCTGTTTGATTTGATGCCAAAGGTGCGGCTTGCCGAACTTAAACCGCTTGCGCAAGTAGCACCAGACACGATTGAACTTCCCGTACAACAGGAAGGAGATCGCTTTGTGGTGCGACTGGGAGATTTGATGACAGATTCCGAGCGAATAATCCTTGCTAACCTTTATATTGGTCAATTGTCAGTGGGTCGTCAGACAATCGCGAGTGTGCAAGTCCGTTACGATGACCCAGCCTTGGGCAAAGAAGCGTTACTGACTGAACTTGTGCCAGTAGAGGCAGATGTTCAAGGTGCTTACCAACCCGCTCCTAATGCCGAAGTGCAAAAGTCCATCCTAGCTTTGGCGAAGTATCGGCAGACTCAGATTGCCGAGACGAAATTGCAGCAAGGCGATCGCGCTGGTGCCGCAACGATGTTACAAACTGCGGCAAAAACGGCAATCCAAATGGGAGATCAAGGTGCTGCCACAGTGCTGCAAACCAACGCCACTCGCTTGGAAGCTGGCGAAGAACTCTCGGAAGCCGATCGCAAGAAAACCCGGATTGTTTCTAAGACAATTTTGCAAGAGTAGAGTTGGGTCGCTCTTGGGTGCGATCTGTACATTAGCCTTCATGTTGGCGAGAAGGGGACGTGGAGAATCAGCATACTACGTACTCTAGCCAACTGGATCTTGCTGCTCTCCTTCAGCAACTCACAGACTCCGACCAATGTGTCCGGCGTAGAGCAGCGCTCACCCTCGGACAGCTGAAGGCGCGACGTGCAGTCGGAGTACTCATTGCACGGGCACTGGGGAAACTGGGGGACAAACGGGCGTTGCCAGCGTTGGAGTGGGCACAGACTCACGACAAAGAACCGATTTTTGACCGGAAAAGTACGCGGGGTAAAAGTGTAAGCGATGTAGCGGCGAAAGCTATTGCACGGATTAAAGCGCAAGCTCAGTCTTAAAACCTTTGGACTCCCGATATACCCTAGCTAGAAGAGTCCCTATTTCTTCTTGGCTTTCCAAGTGCCACCGTAGACGTAGAAAGAGTTGTTCTGACCGATTGAAGACCAACACCTAGAACACGCAAAAATCCACTCACCCGACTCGTCGTACTGTACCCGATAAAGAACCGGTGCCGATTCCCGGCACCGGTCACATTGTTTAACGCGAATTGAACGACCCATCGGTTCAAGCAGCAACAGATGCTTGAGGACGGGCAAAAATCATCCGTCCGGCTGAAGTCTGCAAAGCAGATGTTACAACTACCCGCATTTCGCCACCAAGGTGGTTACGCCCCTCTTCAACAACAACCATCGTGCCATCATCTAGATAACCAACTCCCTGAGCAGGTTCTTTGCCCTCCTTGAGGATTTTCAGCTCAATGCTGTCACCGGGTAGATAAAGTGGGCGCATTGCCTGAGCTAGATCGTTGATATTCAGAACTGGCACCTTCTGCAAATTGGCAACTTTACTAAGGTTGTAGTCATTGGTTATGAGAGTGCCATTAATTTCCTGGGTAAAGCGCACCAATTTGGAGTCTACTGTTTGAATGTCTTCGTAATCAGCAGGGTGAATAACCAGGCGATCGGGGTAGGCTTCTTGCATCCGATTCAGGATATCCAAGCCGCGACGACCCCTAAGCCGCTTCTGATCGTTAGCCGCATCAGCCAGTTGCTGCAACTCTTGCAATACAAACTGCGTCACCAGGATTTGACCATCTACAAAACCAGTATTTAGCAGTTCTTCAATGCGACCATCAATAATGCAGCTAGTATCTAAAACCTTACTAGAGGCTGGTTTTAGCGTACCTTCTGCCAGCAAAATTGTTTCCAGGCTATTGGGGTTAATCAGCCGCAAGAACGCACGACCGTGAGTATCTGCCAGACTAACGCCTAAGAAAGCAAACATCACACTGCCCAAAATCGCCATCAGAGGCTTAAGAAAGCCAAAATCAAACGGTATCGGCAGTAAAAAAATCGGTGCCAGCATCAAGTTTGCTAAGAGCAGTCCCAGCACTAAACCGACGGCTCTCGTCAAAATCACCTCAATCGGCAATTTGCGGACTTGTGCTTGGAAGCGACGATAGGTAACCTGTACACTTAACCCGACACCAAATCCAATGATGGCACCAAAGCCAGCCGTAGTCCAGCGTAAAGCCTCCAAATTGGTGACTTGGTCTTGTACAGTGTTCGGCAGCAATTCCACACTATCGAACCCTATGCCTGCCGCTGCTAGGATGAATAAGAGAATAATGACAAAATCAAGCATCGTTACTAGTCCAAGTAATTTGTGTGAAATTCCTTAAGGAATTTAATAGACAAAAAGTAATACTCGGCAATCAGATTCATTATATCTTTCACATCATTATTGTTTTCTTGTGTCGCTAGGCTGAGATATATCTTTGACTTTCGCCTTCTGACCGAGGAATCTTGACCGTTATATTTCTTGCACTATAGTCTATACCTCCCTCATGCCTTATCGGTGTTACTCTTCGCCAGACGCCAATCCCTGTAAAGGAGAGCTTTGCTCTAGCAACTATATAGCAGTAGAATTGCTCAAAAAACTAATTTGATTAATAAGTATTAATCACGCTCTAAGGATTGACTGAACAATTGAAGTCTTGCAGCAAAAAGACCGTGATAAATTCCTTACACAAATCTGAGAAAGTATTCGGTTCTGTAACTCCCAGTTCCGCATATGCTCATATTCCCTTCTGCCGACGCCGATGCTACTACTGTGACTTCCCAGTTTCCGTCGTGGGAGACAAAGCAACTGGCAGCACTTCGGGCACGATCGCACAATATGTTGAGGTATTATGTCAGGAAATTGAAACAACACCTGATGAAGGGCGCTCTTTAGAAACCGTTTTCTTTGGCGGTGGGACACCTTCGCTGCTATCCGTCGAACAGCTAAAACGCATTCTGGAAACACTTGACCAGCAGTTTGGGATTGCTCGTAGTGCTGAGATTTCCATGGAAATGGACCCAGGGACATTCAGCCTAGAACAGCTCAAGGGATACCAGGATGCCGGGGTAAATCGAGTCAGCCTAGGTGTTCAAGCGTTTCAGGATGAACTGTTGAGTGTTTGTGGGCGATCGCACAACTCTATTGATATCTTTACAGCTGTTGAACTCCTGCGCCAGGTAGAAATTCCCGACTTTAGTCTAGATTTGATTTCTGGGCTACCCCATCAAACTTTAGAGCAGTGGCAGACCTCTCTGGAAGCCGCTGTTAAAATTGCCCCCACCCACATTTCCAGCTATGACCTGATTATCGAACCAGTCACTGCCTTTGGACGCCAATACGCTCCCGGTGCCAAGCCTTTACCTACAGATGACACGGCCGCAAAAATGTACAAGCTAGCGCAGCAAGTCCTAACCAGTGGTGGTTACGAGCATTATGAAATTTCTAACTATGCCTTGCCTGGTCATCAGTGCCGTCACAATCGTGTTTATTGGGAAAATCGTCCCTATTATGGTTTTGGAATGGGAGCAGCCAGCTATGTCCAAGGGCGTCGGTTCACGCGACCCCGTACCAAACGGGAGTATTATGCTTGGGTGCAACAGCTGATCGACGCAGGTGGCATCCTCAGTTGTCCAGAGACGCCGGCAGATGAGGTTTTGTTAGAAACCCTGATGCTAGGGCTACGTTTAGCAGAGGGTTTGAACCTGTCCACCCTAAACCAGCAGTTTGGGGAGAAAACGCTGGAACGGATTTGGACAAGTTTGCGACTATATCACCGCAGAGGCTGGGTGGAAGTCCTGGGAGTAGATGGGAAAGCCGTTGAACTGCAAGGTATCCAAAAACTACCACTAGCTGGTCAGCTGAGGTTAAATGACCCAGAAGGGTTTTTGTTTTCTAATACAGTTCTCGCTGATTTGTTCAGCCAACTAAGTTAAAGTTGAGCAGATATCTACCTGATGTCTGTTGGTAACTAGAGCTGTATATCCGGAGTAACGGATCGCGGTCGTGTATCAATTAAAGGTGTTTCTAGCGACAAGCCCACCTCTGACATGATTAAGTATTACTGGATAAACCAGGCAGCTGGGCACAAAATCGTTAGACCGATGGAGCAAGATGAGATTGCGGCACTGGGTGCTTCCCTACGACAGATCGATCAAAGGCTGTTGAGTCCAAGCAAGAACGATGGCACTATCAGAGTCTGGTACCAGGGTGGGGAGCCTTATTTTGATGTGTTTGTGGAACTGCGCGGGGGCAAAATTGAGTGGTTTCAGTTTACTTTTCGCGGCAGATCGATTTCATGGAATCCACAGATTTCTGGCTGGCAAAGTGGAACGACAAATGAAATGCGGACAGACGATATTACCTTTTACCCCGCAAGCAAACTGATTGAGAGCGATAAGCAACTAGATTCTCCGTTTATTGAATTAGCCCGCTCGATTCTGCAAACCCGCGCTGGTGAAGAAATCTTTGACAAGATGCTGGCGCTGTTCGATCTTCAATAAACAGACATTGCTCAAACAAAACCAACCTCCCTATTGCAACAGATAAAGATTTAACCTTGTTCTGTAATAATGGCTATTTGTGTCAATTAGGGAAAGGAGGGCATTTGATGGCCGGCAGCAAAGTGGGTGCAGATCTGTGGGTGAGCGAGTACGTCACGCCTTGGGATATCTATGTGCACGGCGTAACAAAAGTTTTGGCTTATAAAAAAACGGCCTACCAGGAAATGTATATCGTTGAAACTGGTGCTTATGGCAAGGGACTGGTTTTGGATGGAAAGTGGCAATCCTGTACTGGCGATGAGTTTCTCTACCATGAGGCTCTGGTACACCCAGCAATGATTTGCCATGCCAATGCCCGGAATGTTCTTGTCTTAGGGGGCGGTGAGGGTGCTACAGTGCGCGAAATCCTGCGGTGGAAGAGTGTTGAGCAGGTAATGATGGTGGATATTGACGGTGAGGTGGTAGAAGCTTGCCGCGAACATATGCCGGAGATGCACCAAGGCGCTTTTGATGACTCACGTACCAAGTTGGTAATTGGTGATGCCTTGGAAGTTTTAGATACGACAGATCAGAAGTGGGATATCGTCATCTCAGACCTTTCTGACCCTATAGAAGAAGGGCCGTCGTTTCAACTGTTTACGAAAGAGTATTTTGAGAAAGTTCAGCGAGTCCTAGCGCCGGGAGGATATTTCGTCCTGCAAGCTGGGCCTGTGGCACCGATTGAACTGACACTCCATGCTCGTCTGGTACGCACCGTGGGGGCGGTTTTTCCTAATGTGCATTCCTACGCCTCTTACACTCCCACCTACGCTACACCCTGGGGATTTGCTATTGGTTCAGCAGAGGCGATCGCTACCCGACCCGATCCAGCAGTTATCGACCAGTTGTTGCAAGAAAAGACAACTGGTGGCTTCCGTTTGATAGATGGTATGTCTCTGTTGGGAATGCTCCAAACTCCTGCTTATATCCGGCGAGCGATCGCTGCCGAAACCCAGGTTTACACCCTGAAAGAACCCCCTAAATTCTTTGGTAAAGGCGCACTTGGGCAATAGGCTGGAGTGTAGGAGAAAATTGGGTGGTTGAGTGTCGAAAGCGCGATCGCGCTTTCGGCAGCTTTACGGAACATCGATTTCAGCCATTAGTAAGCTGCACCGCCATCTAAGAAAGCCTGTTAAGGTTCCTCTCGGAGCAGGGGAGAAGAATTGCGATCGCGCCAATTGGAGCGCACACTTACAACTGAATATTCTTCCTACCTTTGAAGGCATCCCTGATACCTGAGAGGAAATCTGAATAAATGTAACAATTTATTTAGATAATATAATTATTTATTGCAATACCTAAAAAAGCATGGTGAGGCTGGCTGTATAACAGCTTACAATTGCCAGCAACGCCTTAGTCGCCAGAGTCAGGCGGACTTGTGCCATCTACTACGCCTACTCATAGGTTCGCCGATGCTTCGGCAACCCTTACCCTCAGGGGAACCCTCTATCTTGTATAGGGAACAAAGAACAGCTTCCGCTAGGGAGTACGGCATCCCCTAGGGAAAATCGTTAATGCTACGCGAACGTACCATGCTGCCCAAATCCTAATACCAGATTAAATTACTCATGCAGCCTAATGGTCTGCCTCTTCAGTCCTTAGCTTTAGATCCTGCGATTGACTCTCATTTTCTGACAGTGCCACCAGATACCACATTGGTTGATGTCTTAGCGCTGATGAGTCAATTTCGCAGCTGTATACTGCCTGGTGGTAATTTAGGCAGAGATGTTGATAAAGTACACAGCCAGATAAACAAAATTTACTGCATCTCTCAGGAATGGGAGACAGCTTTTGATGTCGCCGATACCGCTGCTGGCTGTGTCTTGGTGATGGAAGAGTCACAATTGGTTGGGGTATTCACCGAACGGGATATCGTTAGGCTGACGGCCGCTGGTTTTCCTCTGGGAAGCATCAAAATTGCCGACATCGTGAGGCGACCACCCATTACTCTCAAGCAATCTCCAGCTCATGATGTCTTTACAGCTCTTGGGCTGTTTCGCCAACATCGAATTCGCCATCTACCGATTGTGGATGAGCAGGGGCGAGCTGTGGGGATTGTGACCCACGAAAGTATTCGCAGAGCGCTGCAACCCGTCAATCTCCTGACGCGACTGCGGTATGTGAAAGACGTTATGACAACCCAGGTGATTCACGCCACAGAGACTTCTTCAGTCTTGGAGTTAGCCAAGCTGATGACACAACATCAGGTCAGTTGTGTGGTGATTACCGCAGAAAGGGGAAGAGAGGGAGAGAGGGAGAAGGGACAAGCTCTCACCCCGTCACCCCGTCACCCCGTCACCCCGTCATATTGTTCCCAATCCCTAATCCCAGTTGGAATTGTCACAGAGCGAGATATCGTGCAGTTTCAGGCACTGGAGCTGGATTTGACGCGAATGCTAGCTAGGGATGTGATGAGTACACCATTATTTTCTCTTCTTCCTTCAGATTCTTTGTGGCTTGCCCACCAAGAAATGCAACAACGTCAGGTACGACGGCTGATTGTCACTGGCAACCAGGGAGAGTTGGTGGGAATAGTTTCCCAAACCAGTCTGCTACAAGTCCTGAATCCGGCAGATATGTACGGTGTTATTGAAATCTTGCAACAGGCGGTTGAGGAGCGGACATCCGAATTAAAGAAGACTAACGAGCAACTGCGTTATGAAATTCTTGAGCGCCAGCGTGCTGAATCGGCACTGTTGCAGGCGCACGATCTACTGAAAATACAAGTTGAAGAAAGGACAGCCCAGCTTACCCAAGCCAATGCCCAGCTCAAGCAAGACATTATTGAGCGTCAGCGAGTAGAGGCAGCACTGCGGCAAAGTGAAGCCAAATTGAGAAAACAAGCAACCAAGCTGAAACACGCCCTACAGGAACTGCACTCTTACCAAACTCAGCTGATTCAGACGGAAAAAATGTCTTCACTGGGGCAGTTGGTTGCTGGTGTCGCTCACGAAATTAACAACCCTATTAATTTCGTCTACGGCAATATTGCTTATGCCAGTCAATATATTCGGGACATTATGCAGCTACTGCAACTTTACGAGCAGCATTATCCCTTGGCGATACAAGAAATTCAGGAGATAGCTAAAGAAATTGACCTGGATTTTGTGAAAGCTGATCTGCCTAAAGTCATCAGTTCGATGAAGTTGGGGGCGGAACGCATTCGTGATTTGGTGCTGTCCTTGCGGAACTTCTCGCGCCTGGATGAAGCCGAGATGAAATCCGTCAATCTTCATGAGGGACTCGATAGCACCCTGCTAATTTTGCAAAATCAGTTGAAAGCGATGCCTGGGCGTTGTGAAATTACAGTGATTAAGGAGTATGGCGATTTACCCCCAGTGGAGTGTTACCCAGGGCAGCTCAACCAGGTATTTATGAATCTTCTTAGTAATGCGATTGATGCACTAGAAGAGTCCAGAATGCTGAATTCGCAAATTCTAATTCGCAATTTGCAACGCTCTGTCTCCTCACCTTCAATTACTATTCGTACTGGTATTAAGGAAGTAAGGAGTCCAGAGAATACCCCAAAATCCTCGCTCCCCCCTCCAAGCTCTCCTTTGGAGTACACAGCATATGCCGTTATCCGAATTGCAGACAACGGTTCGGGTATGACGGAGGCAGTGCGTCGGCGTCTGTTTGACCCATTTTTTACGACCAAAGCGGTAGGCAAAGGCACAGGTTTAGGTTTGTCAATTAGTTATCAGATTGTGGTAGAAAAACACGGGGGGCGTATACAATGTGTTTCCGAGCTGGGGCTAGGGACTGAGTTTGTGATTGAAATTCCAATTTGGCAACGAAATCACGCCAGTGGATTTGCGACAGCTTAAAGTTAGTCCTGAGTACTGAGTGCTGAGTGGGAAGACAAGAAAGTTGCTCACGATTTTACTCGGTCTCATGCCCCAGGATTTAATTACACCCTTAAAATAAATTACTTTCTCTCTCAATACCTTCGTTCCCACTGTGGGGTATCATCCACGACTACTGAAGGTCAAAACTCTACAGGGCATTCGGTTAATCCCAAACTTTTTTCAGTAGAGTGGAGGTAATAACCTGCAAAAGCTAGCGTTGAGTTTCCAAAACCATGAGTTTATCCCTGAAGCAGCTGACCGTTTATCTGACTTTGCTGGGCTTAGGCGGTGGTGCAGGAGCGTTGGGTAGTCGTTATCTCATGGCAGAGCAGCAGGTGGAAAGCCCCCCTGAGGCAGTTCCGGCTGTATTGCAGCCTTTCGTCCCTCAGCCATCAGGTCGTCCTCCCGAAGCCAACCTTAACTTCATCGCTGAGGCTGTAGATCGAGTGGGACCAGCCGTTGTAAAGATTGATGCGGCACGTCAAATTGCATCAAAAGACATTCCAGAACCTTTCAAAAATCCTTTGTTCCGGCGCTTCTTTGGTGGGAATGAGATGCCACCTCCAGAAGAACGGGAACGGGTGGAACGAGGCACGGGTTCAGGATTTATTGTTAGCTCTGATGGGCGGATGATTACTAATGCCCACGTTATCGCTGGTGCCGATCAAGTAAAAGTGACGCTTAAGGATGGTCGGACGTTTAACGGCAGGGTGGTGGGTGTAGACCCGGTGACAGACGTGGCCGTGGTCAAAATTGATGCTAAGGGTTTACCAACTGTACGCTTAGGAGCAGCGGAGAAGTTGACTCCAGGAGAGTGGGCGATCGCGATCGGTAATCCCCTCGGTTTGGATAACACCGTCACTGTTGGCATTATCAGTGCTATGGGTCGCTCTAGTTCTCAGGTAGGCGTTCCAGAAAAACGAGTCAGCTTTATCCAGACTGATGCTGCAATTAATCCTGGTAATTCTGGGGGCCCCCTATTGAACGCTAAAGGCGAAGTCATCGGGATTAACACTGCCATTCGCCTGGGTGCACAGGGATTAGGCTTTGCTATCCCCATTGAAACTGCACAACGAATTGCCGAGCAGCTGTTCACAAAAGGTCGGGTTGAGCATCCCTATTTGGGAATTCAGATGGTGACGCTGACATCAGATGTGAGAAAACAAATTAATCAAGAAAAAGAAGTTGGCTTCAAAGTGACGCAAGACAATGGTGTCTTGATCATGAGCGTTGCGAAAAATTCACCGGCTGCTCAAGCTGGTCTCCGCTCCGGAGATATTATCCAAAAAGTCGGCGGTAAATCGGTCAAGACGGCTGCTGAGGTACAACAGCAGGTCGAAGGCAGTGCAATTGGTGTTCCTTTAGAAGTCGAAGTTACTCGCGAGGGTAAAATGCAAACGCTCCAAGTGCGACCGAAGGCTTTCCCAAACGAGCAGTCACAAGAGTAGGAAAGTTTCGAGCTTTGAATGGCTCAAAGTTTCTACGGGTTTCACAAGTATTTCTCGTAACCAACGACAACGAAAAGAGGTCGCGATCGCGACCTCTTTTGCTTTACTCAATTAGACTCATCAACACTAAGGACTAGAAAAGTTCATTAGTGACGCTCCTCTCAGGCTGGCCTAACAGAACAGAGAGGACGTTCCTGTCTCATCGATGACTTCCTAAACCTACTTAGGTTCTGAGAATTCAGCGTCAATCACGTCATCGGGATTTGATGCCCCAGAGGCTTGATCGGCACCGGCTGCACCAGCGCCAGGTCCTGGCCCACCAGCATCTGGACCACCACCACCTTGTTGTTGATAAAGGTTAGTGCCGATGGTATAAAGTGTCTGTTGCAACTCAGTGGTCAGCGACTTAATCCGTTCGTCGTCTTCTTTCTGAACCGCATCCCGCAGGTCTTTGATCAGCCCTTCAACCTTGGTCTTGTCAGCAGCTGGGACTTTGTCGCCCAGTTCAGTGAGCTGCTTTTCAGCCTGGTAGGTGAGGGAATCTGCCTGGTTCTTGCGATCAATCTTCTCACGACGCTCTTTGTCGGTAGCGGCATTGGCTTCAGCTTCCTTAACCATGCGATCCACTTCACTATCTGGTAGGGTCGAAGCGCCAGTGATGCTGATTGATTGCTCTTTGCCAGTACCCTTATCCTTAGCGGTGACGTTAAGGATACCGTTGGCGTCAATATCGAAGGTAACTTCAATTTGGGGAACGCCACGAGGAGCGGGTGGAATGCCATCCAAACGGAAGGTTCCCAAGCTCTTGTTGTCGTTAGACATCTCACGCTCACCCTGGAGAACGTGGATTTCCACGTTAGTTTGACCATCCACAGCAGTCGAGAAGGTTTCCGACTTCTTGGTGGGGATAGTCGTGTTGCGAGGGATGATTTTGGTCATGACACCGCCCAAGGTTTCAACACCTAGAGACAACGGCGTGACATCGAGTAGGAGGATATCCTTCACTTCACCAGCAAGGACACCAGCTTGGATAGCGGCACCTACAGCTACGACTTCATCCGGGTTGACGCTTTGGTTTGGGTCTTTACCGAGAACCCGCTTAACCAACTCTTGTACCGCAGGAATCCGCGTGGAACCGCCCACTAAGACGACTTCGTTGATAGCACTCTTGTCGATTTTGGCGTCACGTACTGCGTTTTCAACAGGGACACGGCAACGGTCGATCAAGTCTGCGCAGAGTTCTTCAAATTTGGCACGGGTTAAGACCATATCCAGGTGCTTCGGACCATCCTGGGTAGCCGTGATAAAGGGCAGGTTGATTTCTGCTTGAGTGACGCTAGAAAGCTCAATTTTGGCTTTCTCTGCGGCTTCTGTTAGACGTTGCAGTGCTTGCTTGTCTTTACGCAGGTCAATGCCTTCGTCTTTTTGGAAGGTTGAAGCAAGGTAGTCAACGATTTTCTTGTCGAAGTCGTCACCACCCAGGTGAGTGTCACCAGAGGTTGCCAATACTTCAAAGACTCCGTCGCCAACCTCGAGGATAGATACGTCGAAGGTACCACCACCCAAGTCAAATACTAGAATGGTTTCTTGGGTCTTCTTGTCTAAACCGTAGGCGAGAGAAGCGGCGGTAGGTTCGTTGATAATCCGCAGCACTTCTACCCCAGCAATCTTACCAGCATCTTTGGTGGCTTGACGCTGAGAGTCGTTGAAGTAAGCAGGAACGGTAACTACGGCTTGGGTAACGGTTTCACCAAGGTACTTGCTAGCGTCCTCTACTAGCTTGCGTAGCACTTGAGCAGAAATTTCTTCTGGTGCAAATTGCTTGCTTTGCGCGGGGCAATCAATTTTGACGCTACCGCCAGCATTGAGGACTTTGTAAGAAACTTCAGTCGCTTCGTTGGTTATTTCATCAAATCTGCGTCCGATGAAGCGTTTGACGGAATAAAAAGTATTTTCGGGGTTCATCACCGACTGGCGCTTGGCGATTTGACCGACTAGGCGATCGCCATTTTTCGCATAGGCTACAACTGACGGGGTTGTCCGAAAACCTTCTGCGTTGGCAATGACGGTAGGTTTACCACCTTCCATTACAGCGACGCAGGAGTTAGTTGTACCTAAGTCAATTCCAACAACTTTTGCCATAAGAGTGTTCCGGGTTCGTTTAACTACAAATACTAGTTGGGCAGGGGGGACTGAAAATTGAACGATTCCAGGATTCAATTAGCAGCGCTTTCCAGCTTTAATACCATTGGATTTGCTACCAATCTCTATACTGATCATTGTTAGCCTGTCTGATGAAGGGGGGGTTTCCGAACCTGAAATGGGACGGTTGCTTCAAAAAATCGCTCTTACCACTCCTTCTCCCTATGAAGCGCAATCGGCGGCTAATTACTCCTGATTGCTTTCACTGTGTTTAATGTATTAAAGTTATCGCCTTCACCGATTGGGGCGAACCGTAACGAATCAGTTGTGTTTGCCGTCTTGCAGGAGTTTTGAGTCAAATCAGCTTTGACTTTGGCGAGGATGAAGTCGCGTCTACAGAAGGAATACCCGTGCTTGCAGCTTGCAGTGGGCAGAAGGCGATCGCTTTTTGTCCTTTGTTATTGATGCCATAGGCTGCGCCTAATTCGCAGCCCGTGCCAGCAGGCAACAAGTTGTTGAGGTTTGTCACGATACCGTTGCGCCACAATTCCCCAGGCAACACTGGCGTTATCACTGCCGTAAGTTCCTAGGTTGTTCATTACACCGCTTTGCCATACCAAGGTGTGGGGCAGACCTGTGCTGGTGAGTGAGGAACCGACTACCTGCCGTTTGATGTTAGTGCCATAGGCTCTACTAATGTTGCCACCTAGGGTGCTTAAGTTAAGCATCTTGCTGTTTCGCCACAAGAAGCCACGCTGAGGTTTTGCTAAGGGAATCGAAAATCGAAATCGATTCGACTCCAATCAGCAACTTGCCCTAAGTGATTGATGCGATAAGGGAAGGTGTAAGGGTAATCGCCAAGGGTTCCCAAGCCAGTAACCGTATAAGACACGCACCCACTAAACCGAGTAAGAAATTTTTCAATAAGCGGCTACTCATAAAATCTGCTCCTTTGGAAAAGGGACTTGAACCTCCACCAAGTTTTCAACCTGAGCTTGGGAACCTATCCAGAGAGTTACAAAAATTCACAGAATTGAACAAAATCAGTGTTCGGGAGTCTTGGGTGCTACTTCCCTAAAACGTTCTCTACCCCGTCTATATACAGAAATCTCTAGAGGTTTTGATAGTAGCCTCAAGGGTGCTGTTGTAAAGACATAGAAGTTGGGTAGATGATGAAGAATCAGTAGGTGCTTTGTATAGCTTTTGTGCTCGCCTTAGTTACCTGAAACAGAGCTAACCAACACCTGGCGAATTTTCTAGCAAAAACGCTTCACTAACGCATTCTCATCGACCCAACTGTTGTCCACTCCAGTAGCTTTTTTGTATCGATCACTGTCGCATATTCG
>DATNPI010000060.1:0-3748 GCA_036703325.1 Coleofasciculaceae cyanobacterium | reverse complement strand
CCTGACGAGTGTAATCCTGAACAGGGTCGTATTGGTTAATTCGCCCAATTTCATCAAAGATAGGGTCGAGGGCTTCTCGCCCCTTGGGTAAACTCGCCGCTAAAGTCCGCATCTGGGTAAGTAAATCCAATTCAGGAGCAGGTATTGCAGGGGAATTGGGTACGATGTTCAGCGTCACGGCTGGCACTGATATTGGGTAGTTCTCGCCCGTTTCCCGGTTCAGGTAGGTGGCTTCCAAGGTGTAGGTTCCAGCCGCTATGGCCGCCGGGGGAAGCATCCCTATCTGTTCAATCACTTGAAAAGTGGCTGGGGATTGGTCATCTCTTAAGTGTTTAGGATGCAATTGCCCCATAGCGATCGCGTGGTCGTGCAGCCACCTTTGATTCGATTTTGGATTTGTATCCAAAGACAAAAGTTGAGGCTTTGAGACAGTTGATTGACTCCTAACTCCCGACTCCTGACTCCCCACACCCTTCCAAGTCAGCAGAACTATGCCTGATTGCAACTGCTGCCAAGGGCCAGACCATTCGTAAGTCACTGGCACTGGCACTCCGGGAGGGGTTTGTTGGGGTACTGTGACTCGCTCTAAACTGATTGTGGTTCGAGTGGGCTGTATCTGCTGTACCTGTAACGGTGCTTGGGTACGATGATGAAGCTTCAGGATACTGCCATCTGGTAACTTCCAATTTTTTTTGACTTGGAAATCTGGGCTTTGCTCAATTGTCTGAATTAGGAGTGCTTGGGGTTCACGACGCGTTCCTTCGTCGCCAGTTTTGGTGAGGAACCAAGAAAGCGATCGCGCATCTTGAGCCACAAATTTCTTGCGAACGCCTATCTCTCGCCCATAGACCTGAAAATTACGCAAGGCACCGTAGTAGTTGACATTATTGTGATTCAGTTGTGGCAAGCTCGGCAAAACGCCTACTGTAGCTTGCAGGTGTGGCTGTGAACGAATGATTTCATCAATTACCTGAGACACAGGCCAATCTAATCCTAGATAAGGGTAGTTTTGAGTGTTTGGACTCAAAGCCTGTGTCAAGTAAGTTCCCGGTTTCCCGCCAACTGGGAAGAGATTGAGACACATTAGCAGAAATGCTAGACCGACAGTGCCCCAACGCACTGCCCACAAGCGTCTCGGCCACAAGGTCAAACCATAAGCCAGAACCACGGAAAGAATTGGCAGACAGGGCATGAAGTAGCGTAAGTCCTTATTTGGGTTCGCCGAGGAAATGAGGTATGACCCAATAAAAAAGAGCGCCAGCCAAAATAATGTTGAGACTATGGGGCGAGCGATGTTTGCCCTGCCAAACGATTTTGAATTTTGGATTTTGGATTTTGGATTAACTTCTCTGCTGTATTCTGACTTCTGAGTTCTGTATTCTTCTGAAGTATCATTGGTGCTTTCGGCGTTTCCACGGTTGCGGAATGCTGGAAACAAACCAATCCAATACAGCAGCAAGCCTACTAAGGGTACTAGGAGTAACGGCCAAGAGACGGCACGAGGAAGGTCGTTCCAGTAGTATGTCCAAGCGGCAAGGGTGTTGATGGGTGGATCGCCCTCCTCCAGTGCGGGAATGACAGCGGCATTCTGGGTAGCACTGAACAAAAACAGCCAGTTGGTGCGATACCAGGGTCCAAAGATGAACACAGATAGCACAAAACCGCCGATTAATTGAGCGATTCTTCTCCAACTCCGCTGCCACAGGAGGGTAATTGAGAGCCACAACAGCGGCAAAAACAGGAAAAACAGAATACTCTGCTTTACCATCATCGCCAGACCAAAGCAAAAACCAAACATCAAAGCCCAACGCCATCCCTGCCACTGGGTTTTTGCATCACGCCATACGGTTAGACAGTAGAAACTCGCTGCTACTAAAGCGGTAAGAGGATAGTCGATTAGGTAGTTAAGCCGAACAATGTAAAGTCTGGGTAGCAGCACACATAGTCCAGCGGCCCAAAGTCCTACCTGGGTATTAAACAGGTGTTTGCCTAAACCGTAGATGGAGCCGAGCAAAACCGCGCTGAAGAACAAATTGACGAGCAGCGCTTGCTCAGGGCCAGTACCAAAGATTTGTTGAAACGGAGCCGTGCTGATGTAGGTCAAGGGTGGATACTTGGACGAAAGCATCCATAAACGCTGCCACCATTCTCCAGAAAACCACTGGGCTTGTTGCAGCGCGTTTAAGTAGTTTAATGAGCCTGTGAGGTGGTTCGACTGATCCCAAGCGGGGACTGAACGGTCAAGGGCTAACCAAAGGCGATCGCACAAAGCACCCACCAGCCAAATTGCCCCCAGCGTCCGCAGTACCTTGAACTGATTGCCTTGATCGTTGTGTGCCACGAAATTTACCTAAGCTATCCTAATCGCTTCCTCATCTTGATTAGAGCATGAGGATTGCCAGCTACCATAAATCTCTCTCCCTCTTGCTCAAAGCCTAGTTGTTGATAAAGACCTTTGATATATTCTTGCGCGTTAATTACTACTTCTTCTACATTTTTTTGAGCCGCAATCTCTAAAGACTTTTCCATAATTTTCTTGCCAATGCCTTGCCTCCTCGCAGTAGACAAGACTGCCAATTTCTCAATACTTGTGCTGTGCTTGGATAAGCATCTAATTCTAGCTGTTCCCACTGGCTGATTGTCTAGATAAGCTAGGATATGTTCAGCTCGCTCATCTTTACCATCAAATACTCTATTAGGATTAATGCCTTGTTCAATTTCATAGACCTGACTCCTCACAAAGTTAATTTCAGAATGTTTTTCAGTATAGGCAACGACTGTTAGAGTAAGCTGGCTCATGATTTCGGGTGCGTCTGAATGAAAACAAGAATACCTGGCGATTGAAAATCGCAGTTATACAAACGAAGTCCGCCTGCGCGGACTCAATGCCAGCCTTTACCTATCAATTAGCAGTTTAGCCCAATCTCTTTACCATCTTTACATGAGCGATTCCCGATTCATCAAATCTTTCTCCCACTTGCTCAAACCCTAGCTGTTCATAAAGAGATTTCACATAGTCTTGAGCGTTAACTACTACTTCTTCAATGTTTTTTTTAGCAGCAACATCTAAAGCCTTCTCCATCAATTTCTTGCCAAGCCCTTTTCCTCTAGCCTCAGACAATACAGCAAGTCTTTCTACTTTTGCCGTATGCTGATTCAGATACCTAATTCTGGCAGTTCCTACTGGCTGATTATCTAAATAAGCTAAAAGATGATCAGCGGTTTCATCTAACCCATCAAACTCCAGCGCTGGGTCAACTCCTTGTTCTTCTTGAAAAACTGAGCGTCTTATGACTTGCATTTGAGAAAATTCTTCAGGGTATACGAACAGTTTCAGAACTAGCTGGCTCATCATTTGACCTAATTCAGCAAATAAATAATATTACTTTAAGGTAAACATCAAGCAATTTTTATTAGTTACCTTAATTAATTTTGTGATAATTTCCCAAGCCAACTATGTTCATCTCCGTAAACTGACTCTACTTTGGATTTATACTCTTTCTCAATTCCCTGCTTCAACCTATCAGAGGGATTTAAGATGAATACATCACCAGCTCCTTCAGGAATATTGGGAATAGTTGAATCAACTACTAACTGAAGTTTTACTTTCGGTTCGAGTAGATAGCTAAGAGCAAATATCTGACCAAAATTAATTCCAAAATCGTTGCTAATTAAGATTGGGCGGTTAGCTTGATTGATAATGCTAGCATATTGTGGAAGGTTATAGCTAACTACCTTAATCCATGAG
>DATNPI010000056.1:0-3629 GCA_036703325.1 Coleofasciculaceae cyanobacterium | reverse complement strand
CCATCCACTCACCTTAAACTCAAAAGAGAGGGTTCGATACCCTCTCTTTTTCGCGCCATTCATCCTCACCCACAAGGGAATGAGGCTTTCTGGCGGATTCTTAGTAAAAGAGCTGAGTAAAAGGTTATGGTTGCGGAAGTTTTCATTCCCCACGGACATTGCTACCTCTGGAAGCCTGCGTTGGTGGGGTTGCACCTTGTCTCAGATGTATTGATTGCGCTGGCTGATTACTCCATTCCACTAATCCTCATTTATCATTTCGTCAAAAAGAGATGGGATGTACCCTTTAACTGGATATTCCTGTTGTTTAGCGCCTTTATCATCTGCTGTGGCACTACTCATCTATTGGAAATCTGGACGCTTTGGCATCCCAACTATTGGCTATCTGGCTCGATCAAAGCGCTTACCGCCATCATCTCCTTATATACTGCTTTCGTCGTCATCTCGTTAGTTCCCCAAGCCCTGGCAATTTCCAGCACTGGTGAAAGCGATGCCTGCGGCAAGCTTTCCTTATGCCAGCAGGTAGAAAAATCAATGTTTCGACAAGAACAGCAATTTAGAACCCTTGCTGAAAATTCTCCCGATGTCATTACCCGATTGGACAGGGAGTTGCGTTATGTCTACGTTAACCCCGCCTTTGAACGGGCAACAGGAATCCCTTATCAAGAGGTAATTGGTAAAACCAATCAAGAGACAGGGATGCCACTTGAGCAGTCAGAGTTCTGGAACGCCAACATTCAAAAGGTTTTTGATACGGCTCAAGCTGGATCTGATGAATTTGATTTTCCCTCACCCTCCGGACTCAGAAGTTATCAGTCTCGTTTAGTCCCTGAATTTGCTAAAGATGGGGAAGTAGAATTTGTCCTAGTCGTTACCCGCGACATTACTCAACTCAAACAGACAGAAGCCGCCTTGCAAGGAAGTGAGAAACGCTTCCGGGCAATCTTCGAGCAAGCGGCTGTAGGAATTGCCCAGGTATCCCTATCGGGTCAGTTGCTTCAGGTCAATCAACGCTGTTGTGACTTAGTGGGATACACCGAATCAGAACTGTTGGCACGGACTTGTCAAGACCTTGTCTATCCGGATGATCGAGAATTGTCTCTAGAGTATGAGCGTCAGATGTTGGAGGGCGAAAGGCAAACCTACTCAGTAGAAAAACGCTACATCCACAAAGAGGGTCAGGTGCAGTGGGTGAATCTCACAGTATCACTAGTGCGAGACTCTCAGGGTGTGCCAGAGTATTTCATCCAAGTGGTTGAAGATATTAGCAATCACAAACAGGCAGAAGCCGAAGTCTATCGCACCCAAGGATTCCTCAACTCCTTACTAGAAAATCTCCCTGTGGGTGTGTTTGCCAAAGAGGCTCAGGAGTTACGTTTTGTCTTCTGGAATAAGACATGTACTCAACTAATGGGCTACTCTGCTGCTGAGGTTCTAGGGCTAAGTGACTATGACTTATTCCCAGCTGAACAGGCAAGTTTTTGCACCGCTCAAGATCGAGAGGCGCTCTCAAGTGGACGGTTAGTGAATAGCCCCGCAGAAACTATCTATACCCATCGCGGTCAACGAATATATAACATCAAAAAAATTCCTATCTTTGACGAAGTTGGAAATCCCCAGTATGTGTTGGGGATTGCGGAAGACATCACTGAGCGTAAGCAAGCGGAGGAGCGTTTACGACTCCTAGAAAGAGCGATCGCGGCGTCCAGCAATGGCATTATCATTAGCGACTTTCGCCAACCTGATATCCCAATAATCTATGTGAATCCAGGATTTGAACGGATGTCGGGTTACTCGGCAGAGGAGGTCATTGGTCAAAACAGCCGCTTCTTGCAAGGGAAAGACACCCAGCAACCCGCACTCTCAGAACTGCGGCAGGCGATTCGGGACGGCAGAGAGAGCCAGATGATTTTGCGGAACTATCGCAAAGATGGCACGTTATTCTGGAACGAATTTACGATCTCACCCGTGCGAGATGATGCCGGGAACCTGACTCACTATATCGGCATTCAAATGGATATCACTGCTCGCAAGCGGGCAGAGTCGGCACTACGTCAGCAGAAAGAGCTGCTGCAAACGATCTTTGACCACATCCCCGTAATGGTGGCTTTGTATGATGCAAAGGGTCAGTTTCAATTGAGCAATCAGGAGTTCGAACGTGTCTTGGGTTGGTCTAGAACCGAACTAGAGAACATTGACTTGTTGGCTGAGTGCTATCCCGACTCGGAGTACCGTCAGTTGGTTTTAGATCATATGCAGGCAGCAACTGGGAAATGGCAGGACTTCAAAACTAGGACTCGTGACGGTCGCGTGGAGGATACTTCCTGGGCTAATATCCGGCTTAGAGATGGTACCGCTATCGGCATTGGGCAGGACATTACCGAGCGAAAGCTTGCAGAAGAAGCCTTGCAGACGCTCACCAACCTCTCTCAGGAGAGAGCGTTGCAGCTTGAACAAGCATTGATTGAACTCCAACAAACCCAAGCCCAACTCGTGCAGAATGAAAAAATGGCGAGTTTGGGTCAGCTGGTGGGGGGGGTAGCTCACGAAATCAATAATCCCACAAGCTTCATCTTCGGTAACATCAAGCCAGCGAGTGAGTATGCCCAAGACCTGCTGCACCTCCTTGAACTTTATGCCAAGCACTATCCTCAGCCAGTTACCGAGATTGCTGAACAACTGGAGCGCATTGACGTAGATTTCATCGCCCTAGATTTCCCAAAACTGCTGGCATCAATGAAAGAAGGTGCCAACCGGATTTGTCAAATTGTGCTGTCTCTGAGAAACTTTTCCCGCCTCGATGAAGCGCAGTGCAAGCGAGTGGATATCCATGAAGGCATTGATAACACCCTGCTCATCTTACAGCACCGCTTGAAGTCAAAGTCTATGCGTCCTGAGATTCAGGTCATCAAAGAATATTGTCAACTGCCGCCAGTCGAGTGTTATCCCGGTCAGCTCAATCAGGTATTTATGAATATCATCAGCAATGCGATTGATGCTTTGGAGGTGTCAGGGGTCAGCAATCACTGGTCAGTAGTCAATGAATTAACAACGGACAACGGACAACGGACAACGGACAACGGACAACTGACAACTGACAAAACACCGATGATTCGGATTCACACCGAGGTGGTTGAACAGCGCTGGGTGGTCATTCGCATTGCTGACAATGGCTCTGGTCTAACGGCAGAACTTCAGCCGAGGATATTTGACCCCTTTTTTACAACGAAACCACCAGGCAAGGGGACGGGCTTAGGATTGGCTATTAGCTACCGCATTGTGGTAGATAAACACGGTGGTCAGCTTAAGTGTGATTCAGTCTCTGGTCAAGGAACAGAGTTTGTCATTAAGCTGCCGATCGCTCAAGGCAAAATCCCTAACGCGATGAGCAGCCTACCAGCACAAACAAGCCTAGAACGAGAGAGAGTTGTTCTAGATGCACATGATCAGTCCTCTGTCAATGTGTAATAAACAACAGAGCTTGTTAGGCAACTAGTAGACCTTAATCACCAAAAACAGGGTATAGGTGTTTAAGTTTTGTTCTGGCGTCTGCGGTGGAGAAATGCCAGGAGATGGACTTAGCGGCATGATTGCGGTGAGTATTCCAGGCGGAAATTTCGGATTGGAGA
>DATNPI010000053.1:0-6568 GCA_036703325.1 Coleofasciculaceae cyanobacterium | reverse complement strand
ATTCTGATTAAAGTCAATCCACTGCACCTTTGCTAACTCCGGATGCAGGTCAATTGAATTTACCTCCCGATGCAGCACCGTCACAAAGCGTTTATTCAATGAAGCCGCATACTCTACCTCATCCGCACAGTAAGGCGAATTAACCGATTGCGGTGAGAGAATAAATAGAAAGTTATCGCAGGCTTTGATTCCCCGATAAATCTCCTGCTGAAAGTCAGTCCCCGATGCAAGGCTTTCCTGGTCAAACCAAGTGGTTTTACCCTGAAGTTGTATGGCTTCATTGAGCTTTCTAGCAAAATCTGAGTCAGCACGGGAATAGGAGACAAACACATCCAGCGACTCAGCAGGCGGTTGCCGCAGACTAGAAGTAATGAATTCTTCCTGTAATGGCGTAGGCGGATGTTGCGTCCTCTGCTTCGCGACCTTCAGCCACGTTTCGGCACTCCGCAAATTATAGCCTCGCAGCAGAATGCTGGGATTGCATTGCTGCCGTTGCCACTTCAGCGCTTTAGTCAGGAGAACCTTATGCTCGTTGTAATAAGGCGCATCTTCACACAGAATCTTCAACAGTTGGCTTTCATCGAGAAGGTAGTCCTCTTCCCGAACATTGTCACTCAGGTCAATATACTGTGAATACCGCAGTTCACCCGGCACCAGCATTACTTCAGTTTCTCGCACTCGCACGGGAATAATCCGCTTGTGCAGCGATAAGGCATACTCCAGTTCTCGCTGACAATCATCTGAAGTTACCGAGTCAGGCGAGAGCAGATAGACCACATTATCCGCTTGTTCAATCCCCCGTTTAATCGCCTCCTCAAACGCTTCCCCTGTTTGAATATCCGTCTTATTCGTCCAAACCGTAATACTTTCCCGCCTCAAACTACTGCGAATCTTCTCCATCGTCGCCCTATCCTCATCGGCATAGGAGATAAACACCTGAGTCATCAAGTTATTGGCATTCTTGATACTTTCAGTGATGAACTCACAATGCAAGTCGCTAGGGCTACAAGGCGGTTGCTCATCTTTAAACCGTATCTTTAACCAAGATTCTGCTTCTTGCCGTTCTTCCCCAATTAGCAGACAGCTAGTTTGTTTTTGATGCCGTTCCCACTCCAATGCTTTCGCTAAAAATCGAGTATGCTGTTCGACGTAATCAGTATGCCTACCAATTAAATTAATCAAGCCTGTAAAAGCTGCCTCAAAATCATCTTTATCTTCTTGGAAATAGATCCAGTTAATTTTGCCGATAGTTGGGTGCATCTTGTCCCAACAATCCTTGGGTTCGACATGCAGCAAAGGAATGATACGTTTGTTACACTTAACAGCTAGCTGAATTTCTTTGAGGCAATAGAGAGATTTGACCGAATGCGGCGCAATGATAAAGATGAAGTTATGCGCTTTCTCGATGCCATCATTAATCTGATTCTGAAAGTCTACACCTAGGGGAATGTCGTTTTGGTCAAACCAGACCTTTAACCCTTGTGAGATTAATTCTTTATGAAGTTTTGCGGCAAAAGCTTTACTATCTGCTCGTCCGTAGGAGATGAAGGCATCGAAAAAACTATTCATTTTTCCTTCCCAAGTTAAGATTCAAGCCTTGACAAATTAAGCAAGATATGAGCCAGAGGAAAATGTCAGATAAGTAAACTCTTCTACTTATCTAATGGGTGAAGCTAACGTTTAGTTATGCAGGAATCAAGCAAGTATAAGCAAAAATTTAATAAAAAAATACAAAAGCTTGGTAATGGACAATGCGGCTCTTTGTACAGTGCGTAAGTCCTAATCCACCCTAAAAGAAAAGCGATCGCGTTTTGCTCAAAACTTCAGTTCGATAACTGACAATTTATCTACAGAAATGCGCCATCCAGAACAAAGCTCTTAAGAGCGGAGCGTGTTAGATAAAAGGAGAACGTCACTGCTTGGCTGGAGAAGAAGTCCTTGAATTACCAACCAAAGCCCATAGATACGTCGCAAGTAACCCTAACAGCAGAATACCTAAAGCTTACCGAGTTACTCGCCAAGAATACTCATGAACTCTGGGCACAGCAGCGCTTGAGCGAAGGGTGGAAATATGGATCACAGCGAGATGATGTCCGTAAGGAACATCCCTGTCTGGTGCCCTATGAAGACTTACCAGAATCAGAAAAGCAGTACGATCGCATTACTACTCTTGGAGTACTGAAGACAGTTTTAGCACTGGGCTACCGCATCGAAGGCAATAGGACAGCCTGTGAAAATTCTAGCTCGATTGAAGATAACGACCTTGTTGTAGTGTTACAAAGCCTTAAAGATTCATCAGAATTGAATTTAAGGTCACTGCTAGCACTACAGCGGGAAACCATTAATCTTCAACCTCGCACACCCGATATTTACCGTGTGCTGGGTGATTCTATCCTTCAGTTGGACGAACCTTTGATGGCCTATGATGTGATTGCCGAAGGGTTAAAACACTGGCAGACTGATGTGCGTTTGCAGCAACTTTTAGCTTTAGCTTTGGCGCGGAGTGGTGCAACTCATCGGGCAAACTCTCTATTGTTGAAGCTTCTAGAATCTGGGCAAAAGGATGAAGAAACTATCAGCATTTTAGCTCGCACTCACAAAGACCTCTGGACACAGGCGATCGATCCGAAAGAAAAACACCATCAACTTTGTTTAGCTGCCGAAAGATATGAACAAGCTTATCAGTTGAGTGATAGCTACTATCCTGGTATTAATGCTGCCACTATGGCAATGTTACTCGGAGAAGAAGAGCGAGCTAAAGTGCTGGCGCGTGAAGTTCGCGAGAGATGTTTACCAAAGCTGAAGCCACTCGACCAAAGGAGTAGCGATGATTACTGGCTGCTGGCAACGTTGGGCGAAGCGGCGCTGATTTTGCGGGAGTGGTCAGAGGCCGAGGACTGGTATGCACAAGCTGTGCAGGTCAGTCACGGGCGGTATGGCGATTTGAGTTCTACCCGACGCAATGCTACTCTACTCGTACAGTACTTAGAAGGCGACATTGGATACATCCAGCAATGGTTCCAGATTCCTCGTGTGGTCGTCTTCAGCGGACACATGCTCGACCAACCAGGTCGCCTAACGCCCCGATTTCCACCGGAACTGGAATCAGCGGTTTACAAAGAAATTTGCGATCGCCTCTCTAAACTGGATGCCTGTCTAGGTTATGCTTGTGCGGCTTGCGGTGCCGATATTTTGTTTCTAGAGGCGATTCTAGAACTTAAGGGTGAGGCTCACATTGTATTGCCTTATGACAGGGAGCAGTTTATCAAGGAAGCCGTAGATATCATCCCTGGTGGGAATTGGATGGAACGGTTTGAACAGGTCACAGAACAAGCCACTGAGGTGATTGTCGCTTCCAATCGTAAGCCGCAAGAGAGTGATGTTTTATACGAGTATGCAACTCGATTGCTACACGGGTTAGCCAAGATGCGGGCCGAACAGTTGGACACAGAACTTGTACCCCTCGCTGTTTGGAATGGCAAGCCCAGTAACGACCCTAGTGGAACGGCTAAGGCTGTTGAAGATTGGCAGCAATGGGGCTATGAGGTGGAGGTAATTGACCTCGAAACAATTCTGCAACCAGAAGCTTTGACCTTGTCAAGGAGTAGGGAGGACTGTCTCGATGATGCCTGTATTGCTTCAGACTCTAGCACTCCAACTCCCTTGCCTGACATTTCCCGACAGATTATGGCGCTTTTGTTTGCTGATGTCGTCAAATATTCTCAATTAACGGAAGATCAACTCTTCCCATTTATGCAACACTTTTTGGGGACTGTAGCTGAACTAAGCGTAAGGTCGCCTTATGAGCCGGTGATGAAAAACACTTGGGGAGACGCCCTATATTTTGTATTCTCGAAGGTGCAACAGGCAGGCAATTTCGCCTTGGAACTGTGTGACCTCATCCAGAACACTGACTGGTCGGCAAAAGGGCTGCCTGAGGATTTGAATTTGCGGATTGCCTTACATGCAGGCCCAGTCTACCGACACATTAACCCAATCACCGGACATACAGACTATATCGGCACCCATGTCAGCCATACAGCTCGGATTGAACCGATTACACCACCAGGGAAAGTTTACGCTAGTCAAGCCTTTGCTGCGATCGCTTCATCTGAGGGTGTCGGTGACTTCACTTGCGATTATGTCGGACAAACGCCTTGGGCTAAAGGATACGGCACTTTCCCGACTTATCATGTCCGCCGTCGCCAACTTGAGTCTATTGATAAGACTTAGCTAATAAAAGCGTGCATGGAAATTTCACCCTTGCCTCTTCTCATGAACCCAGAACCTAACTCAGCCTACCAATATCAAGTCGGGGGAAGCCTACCGATTGATGCTCCTACCTATGTACAACGCAAAGCTGACCAAGACCTCTATGAGGGATTGAAGGCAGGGGAATTTTGTTATGTGCTCAACTCCCGGCAAATGGGAAAGTCTAGCTTGCGGGTACGAACCATGCAGCGATTGCAAGCGGAGGGAATTGCTTGTGCTGCGATCGATATTACCGCCATTGGCACCTTTGATATCACTTCAGAGCAATGGTATGCCGGGGTAATTGACAGCATCATCAGTAGCCTGGAGCTATATGACAAATTTGATTTAGCAGAATGGTGGCTGCGTCATAATTTGCTATCGAATGTCAAGCGATTTAGCAAGTTTATTGAAGAGGTTTTGCTGAAGTTAATTCCTCAAAGTGTTGTCATTTTTGTTGATGAAATCGACAGCATTCTCAGCTTAACGTTCAACATTGATGACTTTTTTGCTGTTATCCGTGATTGCTATAACCAGCGGGCAGATAAGCCAGATTACCGACGACTGGCGTTTGCTTTGATTGGAGTAGCGACTCCCTCAGATTTAATTCAAGATAAGCGGCGTACTCCCTTTAATATTGGTCAGGCGATTGAATTAACGGGCTTTGAGTTACAAGAAGCCCAGCCTTTAGCTGTAGGGTTGGCTCAAAAGGCGAGCAATCCTCAGGGAGTGCTGCAAGCGGTGTTGGACTGGACAGGAGGTCAGCCTTTTCTGACTCAAAAAGTTTGTCAGCTTATCCTGAAAGCTGAGTCTCCTATTTCGACAGGCACAGAGGCTGAGTGGGTTGAGAATCTGGTGCGATCGCAAATTATTGCATACTGGGAAGCGCAAGATGAACCGGAGCATTTGAAGACAATACGCGATCGCATTTTGCACAGTAGTAGACAGAGTACAGGTAGGCTATTGGGGCTTTATCAGCAAGTTTTGCAATCCCTTGCCCCCCCCAGCCCTCCCAATCTTGGGGGGGAGCCAGAAAAGCCCCCCCTTAATAAGGGAGGGTTGGGGGGGATCGTCGCTGATGAGAGTCCCGAACAGATGGAATTGCGGCTTACGGGGTTAGTCGTCAGGCAGCAGGGTCAATTGAGAGTTGCTAACCAAATTTACCAGGCGGTTTTCAATTCTCATTGGGTAGAGAAGGAATTAGCGAATCTTCGCCCTTACGCCGAGGTTTTCACAGCCTGGTTAGCTTCCAATTGTCAGGATGAATCGCGACTGTTGCGGGGACAGGCGTTACAGGAGGCTTTAGCGTGGGCGGCTTCTAAAAGCTTGAGCGATCGGGATTACCAGTTTTTAACGGCTAGCCAAGAACTGGATAAGCGAGAAGTTCAACGTATTTTGGAGGCGGAAAAAGAGGCGAGTCGAATATTGACTCAGGCTAATCAAGCATTAGAAGCCGTGTTTAAAAGTGCCTCTTCAAAAGCACTCTTTGGAGCAGGTCAAGAGTTCGATGCGCTACTGGAAGCTTTGAGGGCAGGAAAACAACTGCAAGCATTAGACAAATCAGTTAGAGCAAAAGCTAATGCACAAATGCAGGTTGTGACTGCTTTACATCAAGCCGTTTATGGAGTGAAGGAGCGCAATCGTCTAGAAGGACATAGTAACGGAGTTATTGCTGTCTGTTTCAGTCCAGACGGCAAGACAATTGCTTCTGGTAGTAGTGACCATAGCATCAAACTCTGGAGTTTAGATGGCAAAGAACTGCAAACTTTTCAGGGGCATGAGGGAGTGGTCAATAGCCTCTGTTTCAGTCCAGACGGCAAGACAATTGCTTCTGGCAGTAACGATCGCATCATTAAACTCTGGAGCTTGGATGGCAGAGAACTGCGAACTCTCCAAGGGCATCACGATACAGTCTATAGCATCAGTTTCAGCCCAAACGGTCAGACAATTGCCTCTGGCAGTGATGACAAAACTATCAGACTATGGAGCCTAGATGGCAGGGAACTGCAAGCTCTTGAAGGGCATAGCGCTGGCGTCTATAGCGTCAGCTTTAGCCCAGACGGTCAGGCGCTTGCCTCTGCTGATTCAAACGGCACCATCAAGCTCTGGAGCATCGATGGCAGGGAACAGCAAACTATTTCTAAGCATGGTCAAGCAGTCACTACTGTCAGTTTCAGCCCCGATGGTCAAACCCTTGCCTCTGCTAGTAGTAACGGCACTATTAAACTCTGGGGCATCGATGGCAGAGAACTGCAAACTTTCCGAAGGCATCACCATGTGGTCTATTACATAGGTTTCAGCCCAGATGGTCAAACCC
>DATNPI010000050.1:0-7100 GCA_036703325.1 Coleofasciculaceae cyanobacterium | reverse complement strand
TTGGGCAGTAAGCAAAGTTTCTGCGGTGTGAGGTGCATTCTTCAAGACATTATCGTGAGCATCCACCTTACCCGCTTCAATTTCCTCGATTTCCTGGCGAATCGCAATCATCGCCTCACAAAAACGATCCAGTTCTTCCTTCGATTCGCTTTCCGTTGGTTCTACCATCATCGTCCCCGCTACAGGCCAGGAGACAGTTGGGGCATGGAAGCCATAGTCCATCAGGCGCTTGGCGATGTCATCCACTTCGATGCCAGCAGACTTTTTGAGCGATCGCAAATCCAAAATACACTCATGCGCCACCAGACCAGCTTTCCCCTTATACAGAACAGGATAGTAAGGCTCTAGCCGATGGGCAATGTAGTTAGCATTCAGAATTGCGACTTTAGTTGCCTCCGTCAAACCTGCCGCACCCATCAACGCAATGTACATCCAGGAAATCGTCAGGATGCTAGCGCTACCCCAAGGTGCAGCAGAAACAGCCCCAATGCCTTGTTCACCTCCTATCTGGATTACAGAATGTCCAGGCAAAAACGGCACTAGATGAGGCATCACCCCAATCGGCCCCATTCCCGGCCCACCACCACCATGAGGGATACAGAAGGTTTTGTGCAGATTTAAGTGACAGACATCTGCGCCGATATCTCCTGGACGGCAAATCCCAACTTGGGCGTTCATATTTGCCCCGTCCATATAGACTTGTCCACCGTGGTCATGGACAATAGCGCAGATTTCCTTAATCTGTTCCTCGAATACACCGTGAGTAGAGGGATAAGTGACCATCAAGGCAGCCAGATTATTACTGTGCTTTTCAGCTTTCGCCCTCAGGTCATCCAAGTCAATATTGCCCTGGTCATCACAGGCAACTGCCACTACCTTCAGACCACACATTACTGCACTGGCGGGATTCGTCCCGTGGGCAGAGTCGGGAATTAGACAGATATTTCGATGACCTTCACCCCGGTGTTCATGATACTGACGAATCGTGAGCAATCCCGTGTATTCACCCTGAGAACCCGCATTCGGCTGTAGAGAAATTCCCGCGAAACCCGTAATTTCAGCCAACCATTCCTCAAGCTGCTGGAATAAAATCTGATAACCCCGCGTTTGTGACTGAGGGGCAAAGGGATGAATCTTGCCAAACTCAGACCAAGTCACGGGGATCATCTCCGCCGTTGCATTCAGCTTCATTGTGCAAGAACCCAACGGAATCATCGATGTTGTCAGCGACAAATCCTTAGCCTGTAGTCGGTGCAGATAGCGCAACAACTCAGTTTCCGAGTGATAGCGGTTGAATACAGGGTTAGTCAGGTAGCTGCTGGTACGGACAAGTGATTTTAGATTTTTGCTCCCCCCAAGAACAAACGCATTTTCTTGCACTCCCTCCTTACTAAGGAGGGCTGGGGGGGTGAGGGGTTTGGGAGAGTCGGATTTTGGATTGGCTAATTCTTCGACAGTAAAGGGCAGGGAATCTGAACCGGCGAAAATCTGCCAGAGATTGAGCAAATCCCGTACCGTTGTCGTTTCATCTAGCGTAATAGCGATCGCACCGTCATCCAATAAACGTAGGTTAATCCCACGGTCTTGGGCAGCTTCTAAAATCGCTTTGGCACTTTGTAAGGGCGATTCATCGATTACCCCAACACGCAACGTATCAAAGAACGGTTCTGAACCCATGCCGTACCCCAGCCGCTTTAACCCTTCTGCCAGGATTACAGTCAACTGATGTACCTTTTCGGCAATTCGTTTGATTCCCTCCGATCCGTGATAAACCGCATACATCGAAGCCATCACCGCCAGCAACACTTGAGCAGTACAGATGTTGCTAGTCGCTTTGTCACGGCGGATATGCTGCTCACGAGTTTGGAGGGCTAAACGCAGTGCTGGCTTACCCTGAGCATCCTTAGATACACCGACAATCCGTCCTGGAACCTGCCGTTTGTATGCCTCTCGCGTCGCAAAGTAGGCGGCATGAGGCCCCCCGTATCCCAGAGGAACTCCAAACCGCTGAGTGCTTCCTACAGCAATATCAGCACCAAATTCACCAGGGGGTGTGAGTAGTGCAAGGCTTAAGGGGTCTGCGGCTACGGTGACTAAAGCTTTGGCCTCATGCGCTTTTTCGATAAACTCCCGGTAGTCGTAAATCGTGCCATCAGTCGCCGGATACTGTAGCAGTGCCCCAAAAATCTCCTGTTCAAACCCAAACGTCTGATGGTCGCCCACAACCACATCAATGCCCAGAGGTCTAGCACGGGTTTGCACGACGGCGATGGTCTGGGGATGGCAGGCATTAGAGACAAAAAAGGCATTCGCCTTAGTTTTACAAAGACCATAGCTCATGCTCATGGCTTCTGCTGCGGCTGTTCCTTCATCAAGCAAGGAAGCATTGGCAATTTCCAAACCTGTCAGGTCAATAATCATGGTTTGGAAATTCAGCAGTGCCTCCAGACGCCCTTGGGCAATCTCTGCTTGATAAGGAGTGTAAGCCGTGTACCAGCCTGGATTCTCCAGGATATTGCGCTGAATTACAGGCGGGGTAATACAGTCGTGATAACCCATGCCAATAAACGACCGGAACACCTGGTTTTTTGAGGCAATTTCTTTCAGCTTGGCGAGTGCGGCGTACTCACTTTGTGCTTCCGGTAACTGTAGGGGTTGATTGACGCGGATAGCAGAGGGTACGGCTTGGTCAATTAGAGCGTCCAAGGTCGAGAACCCCAAGACTTTGAGCATTTGCTCCAGTTCGTCGGCACTAGGACCAATATGCCGTTTCACAAAAGACTCGGTAGGCGCAAGAACCTCGCTGGAGGAAACATTGTGCTGAGAGTCAAGAATGCTCCGAGCGTCTTGATTAACTGTGATGTTCGAATTACCCATACAATACAGACTTACTGAGGAGTTGACCTTATCTCGCTTGTGCCTGGATTTCCAACCTTGCTAAAGGTAATGAGACAAACAGGCAGAGGAACTGTTCTGTATCTATAAGGTAGTGCAGGATTTAACTAACGGGGAGCTTGAGAAGCTATAAGTCCCGCGCCATATTCGCAAGGATTGGCATCGGGACAAATAGAGATTTGAATCTTGTAGCAATGTCTAATGGGATGCTATGCAAGCCTTCTAAAGAAGGCTTTTTTAACAGAGAAGGATGTCACTCCCCTTCTACTTGTGCTCGATATTCACTGGCCGACAGCGCATCTATTACTTCATCAGGATCGTTAAGGCGCACCTTCAACAACCAACCCTCGCCGTAGGGGTCTTCCCCTATTAGTTCTGGAGACTCCACCATCGGATCATTGCGCTCAATCACCGTACCGGAGATGGGAGAATACATATCTTCAACCGCTTTCACCGATTCAATGGTGCCGAAGCTTTCGCCTTTTTCTAAGGCATCGCCAACTTCTGGTAGTTCCAAAAACACAATGTCACCCAACTGGTCAACAGCAAAAGCGCTAATGCCAAGGGTAGCAATTTCACCATCGAGCCGTACATACTCGTGGGAATCCAGATATTTCAAATCCTCAGGATATTCGAAGGCCATCTTACGTCCTCACTACGCAGCAGAGCTAAGTGTACAACTTCCAACTAGTGGGATATTCAAAATTAAGCTAATTGATTTTGACAAACTATAGCCGTTAAGCGAAGCTTTGGTCGCAGTACCCTCGCGGAAGACTGATGGATAAACAAACTCTCAGACGACTGCTATTTGGTGAATTTACCTTTAAACGACTTGTGCGCTCCATAATCTTTATCTATGCTTGCTTTTGCCTATACGTCTTCTTCTTTGCTGACGGAAAGATCTTTTTGCCTCAACCCTCCAGCTATCAGGACACTAGCGAAATTCTCAAGCTAACGACTGCTGATCAGATCCAGCTTTCAGCAGTTTATCTGCCAAATCCGGCATCTACTTACACGATTGTTTATACCCACGGTAATGCTGAGGACTTGGGAGATATTCGTCCAGTGCTGCAACAACTGCGAGACATTGGGTTTAGCGTTTTCGCCTACGATTATCGCGGTTATGGGACTAGCCAGGGAACCCCTTCAGAACGCAATGCCTATCGAGATATTGACACAGCCTACAACTACTTAACCCAGCAGTTACGTGTGCCACCACAGCGGATTATTGCTTACGGGCGTTCAGTCGGTGGAGGTTCGGCGGTTGATTTAGCCTCTCGTAAACCGCTTGCTGGCCTGATTATGGAAAGCTGTTTTACTTCGGCGTTTCGAGTTGTGGTGCCTATCCCAATTCTGCCCTTTGATAAATTCCGCAACATCGGCAAGATAAAAAAAGTGAAGTGCCCAGTGCTGGTGATGCATGGGAAAGCTGACGAAGTTATCCCCTTTTCACACGGGCAACAACTCTTCGCTGCCGCTTTTGAACCGAAGCGCTATCTGTGGGTGGATGAGGCGGGTCACAATGATTTCATTTGGGCCGCTGGCGATCGCTATGCCAAAACCCTACACGAGTTTGCTCAACTGATTCAGCATCCCACCAGCAGAGGCCAGTGAGTCGGTAATCCTTAAGTTCACACTTTCAGTGTCAATTGCAATTTCTAGATGATGATTGCCTGATTGGTGAGATGAAAAGTGGGTAATTTCACTCTACCCATAGAGAGACTACCTATGTCCTATTTCTTAAGGACTTACCTTATGTGTCCGAAGATACAGACAAAAGCTAATCTCTTCTTAACCACCGACAGATTTTAAAAGAGTTCTAATTCGCTTAAATGAAGGAAGGAAAAATTAATGCAGCACCTCTAATGAAAACTCAATTTAAATACCTCTCATTTGTCGGCACAGCCTTAGTTATTGCAGCAGGTAGTACCGCTGCTCTCGCTCAATCCGGTGCCGGTAGCGATATGTGTAACTACACCCCGGAAAATAGACAATGCATAAGCCAAGGTGTTCGTAATAACCCGATGGGAAGTTCTTATATGATGAGTTCTCCTAGCCGGATGGATAACTCAAGATCAAATGCTCCTACTCAGATGAGCGTTCCCAGAGCGAACCAGAACACTGAATCTAATCAGATGGCTAACCCCGAAACCAAGGTTAAGGACAACCCAGTTAATGGGCCTGGTCTTGTGGATTCCAACCGGACGAATTCTCCTAGTACAAATCAGCGATAAGTTGCTGTGCATTTAACCTGCATACTCTACATTCGGGTAGTCTTTCAGTAGTCAGTGGTCAGTTGCTTTCGCATAACTGACCACTGAGTAGTGACTACTGACAAAAAACCATCAGGTAAATATGCAAGTTAAATGTGTAATAGTTTACCAAGGTGCGCTCAGATATATAACGCCACTCCTAATGTTGTTCGCGGTTCACTCTTGATTGTTAAAGGTCAAGAGTGAACCGCGAACCGTAATAAAAGGGTAGATTTCTCACCGTTGGGCGTCTTTGTATTTACTTAACTCGATGTGGGGAGCGGTAAAACGGTTTTTTGACGACAACGGCTGGATAAGCTTTTCCTCGAATTTCCACTTCGAGTTGTTGACCAGTTTTTGATAGTTGAGTAGGAACATAGGCAAGTGCGATCGCTTTTCCTACAGTTGGTGATAGCGTCCCACTGGTAACTTCTCCCACAGATTTCCCCTCATACAACACAGGGTAGCCATGACGTGCAATGTAACGCCCTTGCATCTCCAGTCCGACGAGTCGTTTTTCTACTCCAGTGGCTTTTTGCTCCTCCAGTACAGAACGCCCGATAAAGTCGCCTTTCGTGTCGAGGTGAACTACCCAACCTAAACCCGCTTCTAGGGGAGTTGTGGTTTCGTTGATGTCTTGTCCGTAAAGTGCCATCGCCGCTTCCAGCCGCAGGGTATCTCTAGCACCCAAACCACAGGGAATGACTCCAGCCGTAAAAAGCGATCGCCACAGTTCTAGCCCGACATCTGGATCGACCATTACCTCAAACCCATCCTCACCCGTGTAACCAGTCCTAGCAATAAAGGCAGGCTGATTCAGTACCGTTGCCTCTAGATGAGCAAAAGCCTTCAACGGCGTCAGGTCTTCCTTGACAAATGGCTGAAGATATGAGATAGCTTGCGGCCCCTGAACAGCAATCAGAACTTTTTCTAGCGAGAGGTCTTGGAAATCAATCTCAGCTACTTCTATTTGTGCAAACACCCAGGCTTTGTCTCTTGCTCTAGTAGCAGCATTTACGATCATCACACCTCGCTGCTCACCAGAGGCGTTCTCGCCCTGGTAATAGAAGATTATGTCGTCAATGATGCCACCCTTAGCGTTTAGCAGGACGGTGTATTGCGCTTGTCCGGGTTGCAACCGACTCAAATCTGAAGGCACCAAAGGCTGGAGTTGTTCAATCAGCTGTTGCCCCTGTAAGGCAAATTTTCCCATGTGGGAGATGTCAAACATTCCAGCGGAGGTTCTCACAGCCTCGTGTTCCTGTCCAATCCCGATGTACTGCACTGGCATCTCCCAACCGGAGAATTCAGTCAGCCGCGCTTTTTGTTCGACGGCAAGTTGATATAGGGGAGTACGGGCAAGGGGGGACGCGGTATTTTCTGACTTAGCCACAGGTAGTCATTCAGTTGCAGATAGATATCTTTACTATCCTACGGGATGCTGGTTAAGAGCTAATTTATAAAGTGAAGCTTAAAACCGTAGGGTGCGTTAACGCAGCGTAACGCACCGCCTTCTAAAGGTGTTCCTGGTAAAAAATCAATTAGACCAAAATCCAAAATCGCCTCGTCAAGACACTGATGCCAAAGAAGCTAGGGGGTCAGGGATGGCATCTGATGGGGCTTGAAATTCGCCAACTTTGACAAATTCTAAGCGCAGCTTTAACCAGGTGATGAACTTGGGATCGGTAGAAATTATTGCCACCGACGGTTGGGGACATTCTTTCTTGATCTGCGCCATCTGGGATGCCTCCAAGAAGGCAGGCTGCTTGACTAACCAAAAGTCAATTTCTTTTTCTTGTTCGTGGTAGTGCCTGGTGCGTTCCTTAAGTACTTCATCCAGTGGTTCTTCTTCTAAGAGAAAGCGTTGGCTTGCCAAAATGTAGTGATAAGTTTGCATTTGAAAAAGTTTTTTGTTGTTAGTTACTAGTCATTAGTCATTGGTCATTGGTCATT
>DATNPI010000024.1:0-9363 GCA_036703325.1 Coleofasciculaceae cyanobacterium | reverse complement strand
TCTGACGGTCCACGACGTGTTTTTTACAATGCTAATGGCACACCCATCACTCCAGGGAACTTTCTGAGTACTGGGGGTGTTGTGCGTCAAAAACCTGACATCGCAGCAGCGGACGGAGTCAAGACCACTTTACCCTCTGGTTCAGGTCTTAACCCATTTTTTGGCACATCGGCGGCAGCTCCCCATGCAGCTGCTGTGGCGGCGCTATTGAAGTCGTTCAGACCTTCTTTGACCTCAGCACAAATCCGTAGCCTGCTAACTTCAACAGCTTTGGACATTGAAGCCTCAGGCGTTGACCAAGACTCGGGCTATGGGATTATCATGGCAAACCGAGCGTTACAGGAGGCTGCAAAAACTCCCATTGTTACTCCTTAGCTCGACACTCCACTAGTAAGTTGGTGGGCATAAATAAACGCAGGTAAAAAGGGGAGTCAGTAGTCAGTAGTACCCAAGAACTCCTGGCTTCTGGCTCCTGACATACTACCCCAAATCAATGTGCATTCAATTTCACCTACCTGACTTGAAACAAACCGCGTACACTTTGTAGAGACGTTCCGGCGGAACGTCTCTACGACTAAAAAGGAAAGGGGACTATTAAAGCGGATTTGGTATCAGTGTCAACCGCTTTATAACCCTGCAAACCACTCGTAGCCTTGATCTTCCCAGTAGCCCCTAGAGGGTAGCAAATGACTAAGTAGCCTGATGTGAGTAACCCACTTGCTCTGCTTGTAACCCAGCTTGATTGGAGAAGCTAGGCGTAGAGGTGCACCATTGTCAACACTTAACGGCTTGCTGTTTTTCTGATAAGCCATCAACGTTTGGGGGTGCAAAGCCGAAGCGATATCCCAGCTTTCGTAGTAACCATCAGCCGACTTAAAGTAAACATATTGGACATTTGCCTTTGGTTGAGCAAGGGATACCAAATCCCGTAATCGTACCCCGCCCCATTGCACAATCGCTGCCCAACCCTCGACACAAACATGGCGAATCGTCATGGAAGTCCGAGGCATTTGCTGAAGCTGTTCCAGGCTAAGGCTGAGAGGATTGTTCACCTCACCGTCAACGATCAGACGAAACATTTCAGGCTCGATCTTTGGCGTAAAGTCAAAGGTATTAATTATCAACGCATCTGGCTCAATAGCACTAGCCGGAAATTCGGGTACAGGCTTTTGAGGATTCAGCAATAAACTTTCAACATTCTGGTTAAGAGGCTCAAAAGTTTTACCAACAATATCCTCAAATACACTTGACCCACAACCGCCCAAAAGTAGACCCATGCTGGATAATCCAGACAGCTGGAGAAATTGGCGGCGTGACAAGAAGCGACGAGGGACTTGAAACGGGTACATAAGAAACCTCTACCAGAACATCGACTCAAGAAGACGTGAACCACCTACCTTCAGACCTAGCAAGGAGTGAATTATAGAAAAAATAATCACTATTGGCACTGATATAAAGTGAACTATTCGTAGTGCCTGCCAACTGCCAAAAAAATCAACAATCCAGTAAAACTGAGCAGGTTTATACATCCCAATCCCACTAAATATGGCAAACAATAAGATAGGGATGATTGCTGTGTAAGCTACTCGGTGCCAAGCATAAGCTAGGCGCTTTGGGTTATGACTTCTTTGCAGAGCTTTAAGGTCATTAGAACCGATAAATCGATGTTTCCAGCGTCGGGTAATAAAAATGTAAATGCCGTACCAAAGTAGATTGAACGCAAATAGCCACATTGCCGCGAAATGCCAGTGCCTACCTCCAGCCAGCCAACCTCCCAGCAAAAATAAGGGCGGAAAATGCCAGCCTGTACGTCCTCCAAAAACTGGGTTGGCGTTGTAAATCTGGAGTCCGCTGGTAATCATCAACAATAGGCTAATGATATTCACCCAGTGAAAAATTTTTGCCAGAATAGCCTGATTTGGGCTAGGTCTGGATGGAGATTTTGGAGAGGTAACAGACGAATCCATAGGTCTTGATTACTATAGCGATTCTCGCTCGGGTTCAATACAGTTTTCGTTAGGGCACGATATTATCGTGCCCTGACGGTGCGGTATATGCAACTGAGAACTGCTATAAGATTGCCAATTATGCTACCGGACGGCAAACTTGATAAGTCTGTCCGCGAAACTTAGCAGTAACTCCAGTCTCAATATCTTGAACGTTACAAAAGAGTTCAAGATTTTCATCATTGGGTTCAACAATAAACTTATTCATAGTGAGCTGTGATCCTCAGCGATCGCCTCTTCAAATTCCTCTAATGCCTGCACACTACCTACCTGCCAAGCCCGTTCTACCACAGTAGGGATGATTTGAGTGAGAGGGATATTGGGAAAGGTAGGACTGGTGTCAGATTTGATGTACTTTCCATCTGTGAGTAAGTAGATGCTGAGTTTGCCGCTATCGTAGATCCATAGTTCTGGGACGGCGATCGCTTGGTAGGCATCGAGAGTTGTTTTAGAGGTAACATCTGTCTCGATTGCCAGATCGGGGGGAGGGTCATCCGGTTCGAGTCTGCGATGACCGATCATTCGCTGGTAATTCTGGATGTAGAAGCAAGCATCCGGTTCTACTCCTGCTGTCTTTTCCCGTTTAAAGGTGGTTGAACCGAAGGGTTCGTACCTTCTCCCCGTTCTCTTGAGCAAGGTTTTGACAATGTCTGAAATTAAATCTTTTGGCTTTTCGTGTTCAGGTAGAGGAACCATGATTTCCAACGTACCCTTGCTATAGGCAACCCGTGCCGATCGCTTTTCGCCCATCTCCTGCAAGATAGACTCAAATTCTTCCCAACTCACATCCGAAATAGCCACTGCACTACCAGGAGCTAACTGCATCTGGCTGACGGGTTTAACGACGGGGGATACAGCAGTCATAAATCTTAGACTGTAAGGTGCATTAGCGTCATCGTAACGTACCAACTCTCGGCTGCAACTACTGGCAATTAGATTAGTGCGATCGCTTGAGTGAGGCGATTAGTGAAGCGCTCCATCATCCCTTACGTTCAACTAGCCTTAAGAAGTGTCTGATGCAAGGCTAGCATTGCAGTTCGCAAACAGCCTCAATCCCACATAGGGTGTTAGATTGGCAATGCCCACCCTACTCATAAAGCTGTGAGGTTTTCTCATGCTGACGCTTTATCACGAGCCGATTTCTCCAAACTCCCGCCGCGTCTGGATTACACTCCTGGAAAAAGGACTTGAGTTTGAACTGGTAGAGATCAAACTGGATGGGGAGCAGTTTCAACCAGATTTTTTGGCGATTAACCCTTTCCACCACATTCCAGTTTTGGTAGATGAGGGCTTTAATATAGTGGAATCTTTGGCAATTCTGGACTATTTAGAGGCAAAGTACCCCACGCCTGCAATGTTGCCAAAAGATGTAAAGGATTTGGCAGTTGTGCGGATGGTGCAACTGGTAACAGTGAATGAGTTGTTGCCTTCTAGTACTCCACTGTTTCCGCAGATGTTGGGCTTGCCTGGAGGAGATCCAGAAAAAATCGAGCAGGCAAAGCAGAAAGTTTCAACAGTACTAAAGTTTTTTGAAAATTTATTAGGCGATCGCCCTTACTTTGGTAGTCAAAACCTAACTCTAGCCGAGGTGGTTGCTGGAACCGTAATACCCTGGTTACCAAGAGGGGGTGTGTCCTTTAGCGACTATCCAAAACTGAGTGCTTGGTGCGATCGCTTGATGGCACGGGAGGCGTGGCAAGCAACCGAGACTACACCGGAAGTCATAGAAGCGTTCAAATCTCGCATGGCAGCTCGAATGGCGCAGTAGAATGCAGGTTGAACAATTAAGGTAAATTCTTGTCAGATTCTTGTCGAGTTCTCATGTGATTATGGAACCGAGTTTTCCAGGGATGAACCCTTATCTTGAAAATCCTTCTTTGTGGTCAGAGGTTCACTCTTGGCTAATTGTTCAGCTTACGGGTTCGCTCAATCCCTCACTGATACCAAAGTATCGAGCTGCTGTCGATTGTATCCCAGAGATAACCTAGATTTGTTCCGTCGATGTAGTGTTTACAGCGACCAAGCTACCCGCGCCAGTTCCTCCACTGATAGGGTTGATTAGAGCGGCTGGCGTGTTGCTTGGTGGCTATTGCTATGAAGCGATCGCCAAACTCCTGCTCAAACAATATCGAGGAAGACGTGTTCGATCGCAACAATTAGCACATCTAGAATTACTTCATAAATAGCATCAGTTGGACGATCTAGAGATAGTAATCCTGCCTGTTCCATAGTAAAAAAGCCGTAGATAGCCGAGTTCAACATCCGCATTGAGCATTTATCTCCTTCGCCTCAGGCAGCCTAACACTTCACTAGTCTGTCTAGTTCAATGTAACTTTGCTGAACTGAGTCATTAATCAGTCATGTACCTTAAGTTTCCACCTAACTATCAAAACTTGCCTGGTATGTCATCCAATGCTGCTACATGATGGTGAAAACAAATCTAAGCCATTTGATTTATTCCTCATGCTCAGTTTGCAATAGGGGTATTCACTGAATGCCCCTAAGCAAATTCCTACAATATCCTCCCAATTTCCTTGTAGAGTTTTTGAAGAGAGAGTTTAGCTATGGAAGCTACAAATTATCCACTCATTCGTTTTCTGAAGGAAGAGCTAAAACTCCCTAAGAATTCCATCAAACTTGCATTACAACATTCCGAGCAGATTCCAAGTTTGCTGCCGATAATCCTTTGGCAGTACGGTTTGATTACGTTAGCGCAGCTCGACCAAATTTATGACTGGTTATATGCATCTTGCAGAGTTAATTAATGCTAGAACCAAAATTTCATCAGAGGTGAATCAATGTCTCAATCAGTTACAAATGCTTTGCCTTCTAGTTCTAAAAAAATCTCGCTGTTGCACATCAATATAGATGCGTTAGCGAAGCATAACGCATCCTACTAGCTACAATTTCAGCTCGATCGCTTTTACAGCTCAGTAACCAGCTTCCTCTTCATATTCTGGAGCCTTGGTCTTTTCTGGAAGATTGACTCGCGGATTAGTTTTTTCTGGAAGGTTGACTCGCGGAGCTCTGTAAGGCTCAGGGTCTTCATCATCATCCCAGGCATCACCCTCGACTTCGTAGTCGTCGTACTCGTCTACATAGTCCTTTCTATAAGGATCAGGCTCTGCATACGCTTGCTGTTCGTACTGCCTAGACCGACCGGGGGCATCTTCCCATTCATCATCGCCCCAGTTGTTATCGTCTGGTTCTGCTTGAGCGTACCTCGGTTCTGGCGCTTGTCGGCGCAGGGGCAAAGGCTCCGGTTCCGGTTCTTGCCAATCCTCATCCCAGCTATCTTGGATAGGCGTAGCGGACTGGATGGGTTGAGCAATGGGTGTGCGAACAGGAATACCGGTTCCCAGTTGATTCTCTGGCCGGGTTGCTGGAGTGTAGTACCCTTCTTCTTCTTCGCGCTCCCAGGGAGGTCTACCAACGCCCAAGCGTTCTAAAACGCCTACCGTTAACTGAACAAGCCGTTCTTCAGCTCCTTCAAACACAATTAAGCGATTCGGGCCGCTGCTGACTATTTCGTCAATTGGCAGCTCATAGGTACTGAGAATCTGATCGGGGATTTGTGGCAAACCCAAAGAAGCAATAATCAGGGAAGAAACCTTGGCGTCTTCAATATTGAACTTGAAGCTACGTACCCGACCCAGCATTTCACCCGTTTCTGTAATGACTTCGCTGTTGATCAGCCTGCTGTAGGAATCGACATCAATATCTTCTATAACGTCTTCGTCCTCAACCAGGATGGCATCACCAATCTGTCGAATACTGCTTAGGAGCATATACCGTGGCATTCCAGCCACGGCGAGCAGGTTGTCTCGTAACCCTAGCGCCACAACCTCGCGCCGGTCAATATCCACCAATAGATCCTTGACTACTCCCAGGCGCTTAGCATTATCAAGAGTAATCACCGGAGTGTTTAAAATATCGGAGCGTTGACGAATTTGTTCAGTTGTCATTATGTCTTGCAATCCTGCTCTCGACTCCTGCTGGAATATCAATATTATTGAACGCTAAATCCTAAAATTCTAATCTATCGGATGGCGCTTTTGGGTGGTAATTTTAGTCCTAACACTTGAGTATAAGCTCCCCTGGCCTGGGTGACGCCAATGGTACGCTCGGAAGACTCAATCATAGGTCGGCGCAGACTCACAACAATAAACTGGGCTAAAGTAGCCTGTTGTTTGATCATTCTAGCTAATCGCTCGACATTTGCCCCATCCAGAAACATATCAACTTCGTCAAATGCATAGAATGGCGAAGGGCGGTAGCGTTGTAAGGCAAAGATGAAACTGAGGGCAGTAAGGGATTTTTCGCCTCCTGACATGGAAGCCAGCCGCTGCACTGGTTTGCCTTTGGGGTGAGCAACCAGGTTAAGCCCGCCATTGAACGGGTCTTCAGGGTCATCAAGTTGCAGGTAACCATCGCCATCAGAGAGTTCAGCAAAGATAATTTGGAAATTTTCATTAATGGCGTCAAAGGCTTCTTTGAAGGCGCGGAACCTAAGGGTGGTGAAGTTCTCCACTCTTAGCAGGAGTTCGGTGCGCTCGCCTTCAAGAGTCGCCAGTTTCTCAGAAAGTTCAGACAAGCGAGTTTGGGTGCGGTCATATTCTTCTAACGCCAGCATATTAACCGGTTCCATTGCCTGAAGGCGTTTCTGGCCATTGCGTATTTCCTTTTGCAGCTGTTCTAGTTGAGCGGCAAATGATTCAAAGGCGATTAATTCAGTGCTGCTCAAATCTGATTCGGCAAATTGCGGATCTACAAGAATTGGGACGTCGGGCAGGGGATCGGGTAACTCGGCTTGTTGGAGTTGCAGCTGAACTTGTAGAGTCGCAAGTTCCTGTGCCAAGGCTAACTGGGTTTCCTGAAGTTTTTGCCGTTGCCATGATTGTCGTTGCTGTTGCAGGTGTTGTTCTCGCAGCTGTTGTTCTGTGCGATCGCGTTCCTGTTTCGCTTCCCCTAATTTGTGTTCTAACTCACTCAACTGACCTTGAGTCTGAGTAATTTGCTCACTCACCGCCAAAAGCTGGACGCTAATCGCGGCAATCTGTTCTGTGTTAGATTGCTGTATCGACTGATTTTCCGCTATCCGTCGGTAGCCTTCTGTAATTTTCTCAGATAGGCGCTGTTGCTGATTTTCTAAGTCTTGCAGTTGTTTCTCGGCGGATCGGAGCGCTTGTTCGCATTCATTCAACTGGGCTTCCCAGCCTTTGATGATGCCCTGAATCTGTTGCCACTCGCTAGGGGTTTGAGACTGCTCTAGTTCCGCTAGCTGTTGCCGGAGTCCAGAAAGCTGGGCTTCTTGAGCAGGTAAGTCACGATTTAGAGTATCGAGGCGATCGCTTGTCGTGGTAAGTTCTTGGGTGTTTTTTGAAAGAAGCGATCGCACCTGTTGCTGTTGAGCTGTCAGATTCTTAATCTCTTTGTGTAGCTGTTCTAAACGCAGCTGAGTTTCCTGTCTCTTAGCCTTTGCATCTGTCAGTTCTTTAGTCAGTTGTTTTACCGATGCTGATGCCCGATTAATCAACTCATCACAGCGCTCTAAAATCTGCTCAATTTCCTGTAGGCGGTTTCTTAAGGTAGTAAATTCGGCGGATTCCGTGGCGTCGCTAGTGCCAAAGTGTAACCCAGAACGTTGACCACTACTACCACCTGTCATTGCACCACTGCTTTCGAGGATTTCGCCTTCTAACGTAACGATGCGGTGTTTACCTAGATAGGGGCGGGCATCATTGAGTGTTGCAAAGACAACCGTATTACCGAAAACGTAGGCGAAGATATTCTTGTAGCGGGGTTCGCAGTCTATCAGGTTAACGGCGTAGTCAACAAAGCCGTTGGCATAGCGGATGGTAACGGTTTCGGAGAATCTAGGCGGCTGGATTTTGTTGAGGGGTAAGAATGTGACTCGACCGGCACGTTTTTGTTTGAGCAGCTCGATTCCTGCGGCGGCAACGCCATCATCTTCGACTACCAAATTGCCCAAGCGTCCACCAGCAGCTGTTTCCAGTGCTAGCTGGTAGCGGGGTTCAACTCGACCGAGTTGGGCTACTAAGCCACAAACGCCTGATATTCCTGTTTGCAGGATGACTTTCACGGCGTAAGTGCCTTGAGCTTCTTGCTCGACTTGAGCTTGGGCTTCTAGCTTATCGAGCTTGCGTTGTTTGTCTCGTTGTTCTGATAGTAGTCGCGTCTGGGTTTGCTGCTGGATTTGTAGCTTTTGTTCCGCTGCGGTTAGGGATTGGGCTAGTGATTGGACTTGTTCGGAAGAAGCTGTTAATTGTGTCTCTAAATCTGTTGCTTGAGCCTGTTTCGTGATAATTTCTGGCTCTAAGGTTTGCAATAGCTGGGTTTGTTCTTCTATTTGACGACTGAGTTGGCTCTGGCGCTCTTGCAACAAAGCTCGCTCTGTGCGTTGTGGGTCAATGGTTTGCAGTAAGGTTTCGATTTGTCGGTTGAAGGCCGTTTGTTGCTGTACCCAAGCTTCGGAGGCAGATGCGATCGCACTCGCTTGTTCCCGACTTTGGTTGAGAGCATCTTGAGCTTCGTTGCGTTTGGTACGTAGAGAGGCGATTAATTGCGTCTCTACAAGCTGTTTCTCTTGAGCAATCTGTTGCAGGCTGTGTTCGTGTTGTTGAATTTCTTCTTGTGTTCTTTTGAGGTGACGCTCCTTTTGTTGCAGGTTTTCTTCCAGTTCTTGTTGCCGGATTGCAAGCTGACGCCGTTCGGCTTCTTGGGTAGCAAGGGTTGATGCTACAGCTAGCTGTTCTTCTTCTCCCAAGGCTTTGACACGGATGTTCAGCTGATCGAGTTCGCTGGTTGTGTGGCTGATTTTGGTTTCCAGCGCGGTTAGTTGGGCAGTTAGTTGGGTTTCTTCTGTGTTGTTTGTCTCGATCTGAGCTTTGAGCTTTGATTCTTGTTGTTGGAGCGATCGCCATTTCAGTACCGCTTCCCATTGCTGCTTTTCGTGGAGTTCGGCTCGGAGTTTTTGGTATTTCTCCGCTTTGATGCGGTCAGAAGCAAGGCGATCGCGTTGGACAACCAGCTCTTTTTCGATAATCCGGCAGTTGTCCTCCCGCTCTTTCACAGTGTCCAGAGTTTGTTTAGTCTGAACAATTTTGCGGTCAAAGGCTGCCACACCCGCTAATTCATCAATAATTTCTCGACGTTCTCGCGAGTTCATGGAAATAATGCTGGTGACATCCCCTTGCAGCACAACGTTATAGCCTTCTGGATAAACCCGCAGGCGGTTGAGCTGTTCGTGAAGTTCAGTCAGGTTGCAGGTTTCGCCGTTGATGTAGTAAGTCGAGGTGTAAGTGCCTTGCTGGGTTACCCGCAGCCGTCGAGTTAC
>DATNPI010000017.1:0-7673 GCA_036703325.1 Coleofasciculaceae cyanobacterium | reverse complement strand
TGTAACCTATCGGACTGATCGAAAGCTTAGGTGCCAAATTAGGAACACCTAATCAACCTTGCAAGCCAAAACATGAATCGTTCTTTTTTGTACTGTTCCCGCATAAATACCTGGGATCGGTTGAAAACTCTGTGTTTAGTCCTGTCTTTACTCGGCCTTGCTGCATGCCAATCAGTTCCGACTAACGGAGAGGCGAGAAATTTGGCGTCTCTACCCAGAACTCTCACGGTTTCCGGCAAAGGAGACATCGCCATCCCTACAACCATGACTCTGGTTCGTCTAGGCGTTGAGATTCAGGGTAAAACGGCTCAGGAGGTACAACAGCAAGTAGCGAAGCGATCGCAAGCCGTGGTAGAACTCCTCAAATCCCGCAAAGTCGATAAACTCGAAACCACCGGCATCAGCCTCAACCCAAACTATAGTTACAAGGACGGTAAACAAACCATCAATGGCTATTCCGGCACCAATATCGTGAGCTTTCGGATTAACACAGAGAAATCTGGGACGTTGTTAGATGATGCCATTAAAGCTGGTGCAACCCGAATTGATGGTGTTAGTTTTATTGCTTCCGATGAAGCGATCGCAAAAGCTCAACAGCAAGCTATCCAGAAAGCCTCCGAAGATGCCAAAAAGCAAGCTGATGCTGCTCTGAGTGCCCTCAATCTAAAGCAGCGTGAAGTAGTAAGCATTCAAATTAATCTAGCTAATCCACCTCAGCCAATAGACCAAGGCTCTCCGCTTAGGATGAGTAAGGTAGCGCAAAGTGCTAACACACCAGTTGTTTCTGGTGAGCAGAAGGTTGAACAATCCGTTACCCTACAAATTCGCTACTAAATTGCGGCTAGCAACCCTTTAACGTTTGAGGATGCGTCCTATCCAAACTAGGCCTAAAATCCCCAAAAGCAACCAAATAGCCACAATGACAATTGCTGCTATCCAGCTTGTGGGTTTATCTTGATTCATAGCCGCCTCAGCCTTTTCACGGCACTCAGCTAAAACAGCTGGAGGAATCATTTTTAGTACCAGAATTATCCCTAACGGCACCAAAATCAGGTCATCTAGATAACCAAGGATAGGTATCACGTCTGGAATCAAATCAATCGGACTCAAGGCATAAGCCACAACAAAGCCTGCAAAAACCCTTGCGTACCACGGCACTCTAGGGTCTTTACAGGCTATATAGATGGCTAGTTGTTCTTTTTTAAGTTGCCTAACCCGTTGTTTCCAGGTCTGCATATTAGGGACATTGGTACGGAAAATTCCTTATCCCACTGAGACTGAAAGCTGTTGAGTTAGTGCTTCTCTCAATATCGCTGCCTTATCAGTCTGCTCCCAAGGTAACTCCAAATCCGGACGCCCAAAGTGACCATAAGCAGCAACATCTTGATAAAAGCGACCACCGCGTGATGCTGGCAACTGGCGCAACTTAAACGCCTGAAGAATTCCCGCTGGGCGCAGTTCAAAATGCTGGTTCACCAACTCTAGCAAGCGCTCCTCTTCAATCTTGCCAGTGCCGAAGGTTTCGATCATCATACTGACGGGTCGAGCTACACCAATGGCATAACTCAACTGGACTTCGCACTTATCAGCAAGACCTGCTGCCACAATATTCTTGGCAACATAGCGAGCGGCGTAAGCGGCGGAGCGGTCTACTTTTGTGGGGTCTTTCCCGGAGAAAGCACCACCACCATGACGGGAGTAGCCACCGTAGGTATCAACAATGATTTTACGACCAGTCAGGCCGGCGTCTCCCTGAGGGCCACCAATCACAAATTTGCCAGTTGGATTGACAAGGAAGCGGGTGCTGTCGTCTGGTTTGATGTCACATTCTGAGAAAACGGGTTCTACGACAGCTGACCAGAGGTCTTCTTTAATTTTTGCCTGAACATCTGCCTCATCAGTAATGCTGCCAATCGTGGGCGCGTGCTGGGTAGAAATCAGGATGGTGTCAATGCCAACTGGTACACCGTCTTCGTAGACAACGGTAACTTGAGTTTTGCCATCCGGCCCTAGGTAAGGCAACTCTCCTGCTTTTCGCACGGCAGCTAGACGCCGAGAAACTCTATGCGCCAGACTGATAGGCAAGGGCATAAATTCAGGAGTCTCGTTGCAGGCAAAGCCAAACATTAGACCTTGATCGCCAGCGCCGATCGCGTCTAATTCATCTTCGCTCATCTCTTCCCGACTTTCCTGAGCGGTGGTAACGCCTTGGGCAATGTCAGGGGATTGTTCATCCAAAGCAACCAAGACAGCGCAGCTGTTGGCAGAGAAGCCGTTGTCGGCGTTGATGTAGCCAATTTCAGCAATTTTCTTGCGTACCAAATCAACGTAATTCACTTGGGCTTTGGAGGTGATTTCACCTGTAATTAGCACCAAGCCAGTATTCACAACAACTTCTGCGGCAACACGGCTACGATCGTCTTGAGTCAGTAGGGCATCTAGGATCGTGTCAGAAAGCTGATCACAGATTTTGTCGGGATGACCTTCAGTGACTGATTCGGAAGTAAATAGATAGCGACGAGTCAACGATCAATTCTCCTTGAATGGTGACTGAACCGATGAAGGGTTTGGGCTAATTACAGCGACTTTAACCCTCAATCATAACAACGTTAGCCTGCCATCATAACAAGCATTTGCGCTTTTCGGCAGATCCGTCAACTTTATCTTCTGATGGGGATGAAGTTAAGTCACTTATCTGACCTACGTAAATTGCGATGGGTTGCCCATGCCGCTTTTTCACAGGCAACATCTAAGATACAAAGGGCAGGATTCTAGAACCTGACCTTAGATCTACCATTTATTTCTTGCGGGTACGTACTATGCTGTGGCTAGGCGAGCAATGGCTCCTAGCAGTCCCCGTCGCCGGCAGCGAGAGTCAGGGCAATGTTGCTGAAATAGTAACGGCTCTAATCATCTTGTTGTTGGTCGCCACTGGGGTTGCTCTACTATCACGACGATTTCGCATTCCTTACATTGCGGGTTTGGTGTTGGCAGGTCTGGCAATTACTGAGCTTTTGCCTCATCGCATCCGCCTGGACTCCTCCCTGATTTTCAATCTCTTTTTGCCAATTCTGCTATTTGAAGCGGCACTCAACACAGATATCAGTCGCCTGCGGAGTACGATTAAACCGATCGCACTGCTAGCAGGCCCCGGAGTTTTGCTTTGTGCTGGCATCACGTCAGTCTTACTCAGACTAGAACTGGGTCTGGATTGGATACCTGCTTCATTAGTCGGCGTGATTTTATCAATTACGGATACAGCTTTGGTGATTGCAGTTTTTAAGGAGGTGTCTGTACCTCACAAACTGGTCACTCTGGTTGAGGGCGAAAGCCTGCTTAACGATGATGTCGCTCTAGTTTTATTTAGCCTGATTTTGACCGTGCATTCCACGGGTTCATTATCACCTGTATATGTAGTACAGGAATTTTTACTCGTCATTATCGGCGGAGCGATAGTAGGTGGGGCTTTAGGTTACCTCAGTATTGGGTTGTTGACCCAAACAGACGATCCTCTGGGTTCGATTTTACTGACTGTTGCGATCGCATTAGGAGCCTTCCAAGCCGGTCAGTTTTTACACGTATCAGGCGTAGTTGCCGTTGTTGTAGCGGGGCTGATTGTCGGCAACTTCGAGCATTCTCAGATGACCTCAGCCTCGACTCAAGTCACCTTATTCAGCTTCTGGGAATATGCTGGATTTGGGGTCAATACCTTCATTTTTTTACTAATTGGCTTAGAGATTAAGCTCATCACCCTTTGGCAAACCCTACCCGCCGTTCTCCTGGCACTGGTTGCCTATCAAGTCGGGAGGGCACTCACAGTTTATCCGCTCTTAGCCTTAGTTCGTTTCTTTGACCGACCTATCCCTCTGCGTTGGCAGCACGTTCTCTTTTTAGGCAATATCAAAGGCTCTCTCTCAACAGCTCTCGCTTTGAGCCTACCAACTAACTTGCCAGGACGAGAGAAGCTAATTGCGCTCGTCTTTGGCATCGTTCTGCTGTCCTTGGTAGGACAGGGGCTAAGTCTGCCCTGGTTTGTGCGACGCTTAAAACTATCTCACCGCACGGAATCTCACCAGCAAGTTGAGGAATTGCAAGCCCAATTGATGACGGCTAAGGCAGCTCAAGATGAATTAGATAGTCTATTGAAATCAGGAGTTTTGCCCAAATCAATTTACGAAGAGATGCGAGCAGCTTATCAGGTACGGGTAGCCGCTTCTGAGAGAACTTTACGGGATATGTATAACCAGCGTCCAGAACCTTCTGTGGAAGTGAGCAGCGATGCCTTAGACGGGGTTCACCAAAGCACTAAGCTAGACGCAATCCGTCGGCAATTGCTGTTAGCAGAAAAGGGCGCACTCAATGACGCTCTCCGCAGGCGCATTCTCTCAGAGGAAGTCGTTCAAGAGCGGATCAAAACGCTCAATGAGCAGCTTCTGAAGCTAGAGGATGATTAGAACGCAGACCCAAATAATCAACCACCTGATGCAACAGTTCAGATTTAGTCACCACTAGAAGAGTTGACCCTGCCTCTAGCAGGGTGTTGCCATTGGGAATAACTAGATCAGCATGGGGATGGGGTTGATAGCCAATGATTAAAGAACCCTCGGGAAAACGGGAATCCCTAGCGACTAGGGCAACGCTACGACCAGCAACATGGGACTCTGCGGGAAGTGCCAGCTTGAAAACTTCGACCTGACCCTGCTCGAAGTGCATCATCGATTCGACTTGGGGATATTCAATTGCCGTCACCATCGTATTAACGGCTAGGTCAATTGTGCTGATTACATGGTGAGCTCCTGCAAGACGATAAGGTTCGGCAAAATCGCGGTTGCGCATCCGAGTTACGATGTGGGGGACGCCATAATGTTTAGCAAGGGTAATCATTGCTAGGTTGAGAGCATCATCGCGGAGAGCCGCAACTAGCGCATCTGCCTTGCGAATTCCTGCTTCTAAAAGCACTTGGATATTTACAGCACTGCCTTCAAAGGCCATCACCCCTACCTGCTCACGAACATATCGGCAGGCGCTGGAGTCAATCTCAATGACTGCAATTGTATGCCCCAATGCCACTAACTCCTCGGCTAAGTTCAGCCCCACCAATCCTGCTCCGCCAATCAATACGTACATGCCTAACCTCTGAAGTAATAGCTGTTGCTGGTATGTGTATCATTATGACTCACTAAACTTCAGTGTAGTGGCTCTCTATGAGAACAGTGAAGGAAAAGAGGAGGAGAGGAAAAGAGGCGATCGCATTTAGCACCACTCTCTCCCCAAACCACACTAAAATTTCCCAAAAGCATGGCTATAACAACTGAGGTAACAATAAAACTATTGCAATCAAAATAGTTCCAAACTCATAGAGAACAAAAAAAGGCGATCGCCTTACCTAATGCCCAATGACATTCAAGCGGATTTGTCAAAATTCTATAAGTATTTATTTACAGCTCAACACTGCATTAACAGGAGAAAACCCTTCACTATCTTCATAGCCTACTAGCTCTGAGTAGTATTTTTTATTTTGTATTAAAATAACTCGTGCGGTATCAAGGTTTTTCTCATAAAACGTTAATTCTCTTTTCGATGCGATAGTAACTTTGTTAGCATCGCCAAGAGGTGAGGGAAACTGTTCATAGATAAATGTGGTATTGCCCTCCTTTTCTTTAATAGTGATGAAAGCCCTCATCCCCAGAGGGTTAGGTTTTCCTGAATCCGGGTTGTATTGACAAGTTCTCTCAGTCTTAGAAGCAGCGCAGCTGAAGGGGAAAAACAGAACACCCAAGGCTAAGAAAATACAGGAAGAGTTAATTTTCATACTCACGGAGGTAAAAATCGCTTATTGCTAGTACAGAGAGGGGGGCATTGCGTGTCCAATATTGTAGGCGCTGTATTTGGCTTCGTCTCTGGAAATCTATCAGAGAAGGTGTACAAAACTTCACCCCCTCTCCCCTTCACCCCCTCTTCTTCGCTCGGGCGAATAACCTATCTCTCTTTTAATCTCCAGGCTCATTGGAACATGCTCATCAGCTGAACTGCCTCAATCGTTACTTAGTTAAAATCTTCTAGGTATATATGATCTCAAAGAATTCCGCCCTTCCTGCTTGACGTGCAAAAAAATGACAACCCCGCCTGATTTTCCCCAATCCAGTCCGCCTGTAGATAGTCCCAATGATGGCAGTGGCAACGGTGCCGTCTCCGGTAACTCCGTTGATGGGAAATCCCTGGTAGCAGCGACAGCGACGCCGAATCATCAGCACAATCACCTGTCTGTCTTGCCGCTATCTAGCCGCACCGAGCCACAGAACCAACAGACTGTTGCTAGAGCGCCAGTTACGCTGATTACCCTCACTGCAATCACGATCATGATTGTGGGGTTAACGATTAATAACTTCTGGATTGGAATATCGGGGGCACTTGTCACTCTGCTGGTGTCGTTGCCAGTGATTTGGTCACCTTTGCAGAAGTGGTTACGTGAATCACTTTCCCCACAAGAGCAAGCACGAATCGTCGCTGTCTTGGGAGTGGTAGCAGGAATTTTTGGCTTGGCAACACTGACGGGTGTAAATCGACGCTTCAATGCTGTGCTTGACAAGCTAAACTCTGAGGCGATCGGCTCACTTGCCGAATGGATTGGAGCCTTAGGACAAATTCTCATCGCCGTCCTGGCTGTTTACATTGCTTGGCGACAGTATGTAATTTCTAAAGACCTGACAATCCAGCAAAATACGATTACCCAGCAGCAAACTATTGATGCTTACTTTCAAGGTGTCTCTGACTTGGCATTGGATAACGAAGGTTTGCTAGAAGACTGGCCTCAGGAGCGGGCATTTTCAGAAGGACGTACTGCTGCTATCCTCGGCAGTGTAGACGCTCAGGGTAAAGCGAAAGTCCTGCGGTTTTTGTCCCAATCCCGGTTACTAACGCCCCTAAAACGCGATCGCCACTTAGGTCGTCCCATGCTTGATGGTAACGGAGGTTACCTAGAAGACCGCTACTATGGCGTGCGCGTGATTGACCTGAACGTCATGTTAGCTGGAGCAGACCTTTCCAATACCGATCTACGCTGGACAGAATTGAGCGATGCCAATATGGTGAAAGCCAATCTCAGCGGCTGTGACTTGGTGAAAGCGAATCTGGGTCGAACTATTCTTTTCGAGGGCAACCTTGCTGGTGCGGATATGAAGGGAGTTCGCCTATTCTATGGCTCATTGGAAACCGCTAGCCCTCGCAGCCGCAACAAACGCCCGAACTATAGCACTGGCGAATACACTGGTGCTGTCGTCGAAAACGTCAACTTCACTGGCGTCCAACGGCTCGATGAAGAACAGCGTAAGTATTGCTGTTACTGGTGCGGAGAGAAATCCCGAAAGACAATTCCCGGTGGCTGCGAAGATATTCCCAATAAGCTGGGGCGTTAAACGCTTGTCCCTAGTGCAAGAAGGCAGCACTTCGACACGCTCAGTGACCGAAACTAATGGGATTCAAGCCTCCCCTTTCAAGGGGAATCATCAAAAAATTTTTCCTGATTTCAAGCTGGGTCCTTTTAAGGCGGAGTCAATCCAAAATCCAAAATCCAAAATCCAAAATCGAAATGACCAGTAATGAGGCAGCACTTCGACACGCTTAGTGACCAGGCAGAAGGGCAGAAAGCTTTTACACTAAGCGTTTGAACCTTT
>DATNPI010000602.1:0-2774 GCA_036703325.1 Coleofasciculaceae cyanobacterium | reverse complement strand
CCCAGTTCGCTCCAACGACGTGATAGCCTGATTCGTTGGAACCTGTAACAAAGTTTTTTAGCTCAACGACTGTCTTATCCACCAACCGCAAAAATACAGGCGCGACTTCTTTATTGGGGTTGATGTAATCGTCGCTGATATCTGGGGCAATATAGCCCAAGGGTAACGGTTTAGATGCCCATTTTTGCTGAGCCGCCGCATCGGGTACGGTTAGCGAGAGGAGGGTTTTGGCATTGTAGTGCTCTGCCTGCCTCACCAGCTCGTTGTTCAGCTTCACTTCGTTAACATCTTGGTCGCCTCGAATGCTCACTAGCACCAGTACCGTCATGCCATTGTCATAGATGGCTTGGTAGAGGACGTTTTTTACGATTTGGGTGGGTGAGCATTTCAGGAATTCACAGAGGGAGTCAATGGTTGGGGTGTTGGGGGTGTCGCGTTTTTCGTAAGTGGTAAAGGGTGAGGGTTCGGCATCGGGTGGCAAGGATACTGCTTTTTCTACGTTCGCAGAGTACTGACCATCTTCGGTGTAGAGAACTTCATCTTCTCCCGCTTCTGCCAATATCATGAACTCGGTGGAACCCGAACCGCCAATTGCCCCGGAGTCGGCTTCTACGGGTCTAAACTTCAGACCAGAGCGACGCATCATGTTGCTATACGCTTGGTACATATCCTGATACGTCTTTTTCAGGCTCTCTTCATCGGTATGGAACGAGTAGCCGTCTTTCATGATGAATTCACGACCGCGCATGAGTCCGAAGCGAGGGCGAATTTCATCCCGGAATTTGGTTTGAATTTGGTACAGGTGCAGGGGGAGTTGGCGGTAGGAACGAATCATGTCACGGGCAACGGTCGTGATCACTTCTTCATGGGTGGGGCCGAGTGCAACTTCTCGCTCTTGCCGATCTGTGAAGGCGAACATGATGCCTTCGGCTTTGGTGTAGGTATCCCAGCGCCCGGACTCTTTCCACAACTCAGAGGGTTGCAACTGGGGTAGCAGACATTCTTGAGCACCTGTGGCATTCATCTCCTCGCGCACGATTTGGGATACTTTTTGCAGGACGCGCCACATTAAGGGGAGATAGGCGTAAATCCCGCTACCGATGCGACGAATGTAGCCTGCGCGGACTAGTAGTTTGTGACTGGGGATTTCCGCTTCTGCTGGGTCTTCCCGCAGGGTAACGAAAAGCATATTAGACAGTCGCATCGTATGTTCCCTTCTCTTACTGGATAATCGTTAATCCAGTCTAGAACATTGGTTGCAACGCTTCAGCAGGGAAGTTGAGGAGGGGATGCATGAAGCGAAGCTATCCGAAGGAATCGTGTCTTCAACGCACAAGCTCGAACGTGCCGCTTGGTGCAGCGATTTGTTAGTGCGGAACTTTACTTTTGTATAGAACAGATATGCCTTTTTGTTTGCCATCTTGACTCTCGACAACCTCAAATAAGCCAGATGCCTTCAAAACACCTTTTAAAGTTTTAATTCCGTATTTCTCAGGCGTACACTCAGGGTCTTGGTTCTTAATAAATTGTCCTGCTCTTGCCAACAAAGTCATATCGCCTATTTTGTCTGTATGTAGTTCAGCTAGGCGCAGTAACTTCACAATTCTTGTGTTCTCCCATGTTGTCTCAGATGGATCGAACAGATTTATATACTCAACCTCAGGGATAATATCTGCTTTTAATCGCTTGTATAAAAGCTCTACGTTTGGGTTGGATTCGGCGTAATTTTCTCGAAGAAAGGCAATCACACCAAATACAAATAACGTTATCTCCTTATAAAAGAAAATTGCCTCTTGGTACTGCGATTCTAGACCATTAATGCAAGTTCGACATCCTTCTTCAGTGCTTAAGATGTTCAAACCTTTCGACTCACCAAAGTGATGAACGAGTTTGTTTCGCTCGACAACGATTTCTCTTAACTTTTCGACAAAGTAGTCAGTATCATAATCTGTAGATTCAATAAATTTATTTACTAGATGTCCTAGAGTCTTTAACTTAACTTCTTCTTTGTACCTCCGAAAGCTATCGCTACCTTTTGCGCTAGCATCCGGATGTACAAATGGAAGAAGCACTTTCAATCCTTTCTCAATCTGCTGAAATATCAGTATATTTCGTCCTATTTTTTTAAGACTTCATTCACTAACTCGCGATATTCACTTTCCATAATCTAGGATAAGTTAAAAATCACTAACTCTTTATTAGACTGAAATTTTCCGTATATTATCCTCAGTAGGGTAGAGAGACTGAAAACTTCAGTATATCTCTAGACAAATTTACAGACTTTGTAAAGTCGGGGGAAAACGCAGCTTTGAAAGGATGTCGGCAAGGGGTTAGAACCCTGCTGTAGATTCTCAAGAGCAATTGCGCTAGGCGAACCTTCCAAAGAGCGATCGCACATAAAGCCTAGCTCACCTTTAGAGGCTGTGTCATGTAAAGCAAGGCTGAGGTGAATAGCAGGTGCGATCGCGTTTGTTGGTGTGTGGAGTGCAATCGCACACAAAACCTTCCTCACTTTAAGAGGCTGCTGTGCTAACTTCGATGCTCCGCTAGTTGCTGACGGATTGCTGTTTGAATCTTGTTATCGAAGTCTGGGTCATCAACTCTTGTAATGACTGGGCGTGATCGCTCTCGACGCCTTGCCAGATAAGCTTGAAAAGCAGCTTTATCTTCTCGATGCTTGAGAAAGTACTGCCTTAACTCTTTGTAAGACATAGCCGTGTAGTCAACTTGACTCATTACAGCACCTCCCCGCTCGGAGTAACTTCAAACTCGAT
>DATNPI010000740.1:0-8947 GCA_036703325.1 Coleofasciculaceae cyanobacterium | reverse complement strand
GCTGAGACAATAGGATTAACAGTCATCGTGATAAAGCCATTGTCGTCAATTCGCAGAACGTTAATTTGCAGGGTTAAGCCAGCATTTTTAATGATTGGTCGCCGAACCTGAGTAGTCAGGTTTGTAGTGGGATCGGTTTGTGTCGCTAGCTCAATTCCCCCAAAAACCTCCTGCGTCAGTTGTACTGTCGCTGTCTGGTTCTCTTGTACTACGAGCGTCGGATCGGTCAGAATCTTGGCGTTGCCACTCTGTATCTGAGCCTGCAAAGCCGTTAACAACCGTTTGGGGAACTGGAACAGGCTTGGGAGACCAACACTAACTGTGCCAACCTGACCAGCTGCTGTAGAAGTGGTTCCATCTGCATTAACTGTAATAATGTTGTCTGTTGCCGGAGTAATGGTTGTAAACCCTGGCTGTAGTGGATTGGTCAGACTCACGAAAGGGGCAGGAAAGCGGCCACTACCTGCAGGTTCTAGCCTTCTGACACCACCGGGTTCGACTCTTATCGTACCTGGAGACGTTCCCGGAACAAGTACTTGATTGTTGGGATCAAGGAAAACATTTGCGTTGGAGAAGGGATTAGGGATTACTGTTGGAGAGACAACACTCGCATTCTGCTGTGCACTAGTAGGTGGCCTCAACCCACCGTAAGTAAAGGAAGCTACTCCCCCATCACTGGCAAAGAAGGCATCACCAATCCCGAAGGAGAAGCTAGCGTTAAATGCATCGGTTCCGGAGAGGGTGACATCAACAACCTTGACATTCACCGCTACTTGACGACGCCGCATATCTAACTGCGTCAATAAAGCGGAGGCAATTTCAACTTTGCGCGGTTCGCCAATTACGGTGACGGCATTGAGACGCTCATCAGGAGACACCGCCAACCCCCTAAGCACTAGGGGACCTGTTAGTGCCGTTGTTCCTGGTTGAGCTTGAGCTTCCACCTGTGGGGCGATTTTTTGCACCTGCGTTGTCGTGTTTTGGATTCTTTGGGCAGCTGCCCCTTCACCAACCACTGTCAGTGTGGTTTGAGTTGTAATCTGCTGTTGCTCTGCACCTTGAGATATCAGGAAACCGACGGCTTGCCCCACTGGTACTTGATTGAGACGCAATGTCCGAGCAATGATATTGCGGGCAACATCAGGTAGTTGGGGTCCGACAAGAATTGTGCGCCCGACTCGATTAGCCTGGAGACCAGAGATTTGGAGGACGTAGTTAAATACGTCTTGAACCGATTCATTTTCCAAATCCAGCGAAATTGTCTGCTGCGGGCCTGCTGGTGTACCGGGGGGTGCGCCAGCCGCCGCCCCACCTCCCGTGAAGGCAACGTTGAGGCCGGCCGAGCGGGCAAGTAGCGCCAAAACTTCTCGAACGGGAGCTTCGCGCAAAACCAGGCGGGGGACACGCACCCCTGTTCCTAGATCAATAACGCTGGCAGCGGCATTGATATTGGAGATCGCAATATCACCAACTGGTGGCGCGATCGCTCTTGGTAAGAAAGGAGGTGCTGGGGCGACTGGTTGAGCCGCACCTGTAGCCGGAGCCGGAACCCCGTCAATCGTAATTCTTGGGTTGGGAACCAGAACGTCCGGGGTTGGAGCCTGTCCGGCCCCTTGAGGCACTATTGTCGATCCCCCTGGAACTGGAGTAATAGCCGGTGGCGGCACCACTGTCGGGACTGTTGGAGCTTGAGAAGGCGGTGTTTGCACCGGCGCAACGGGTTGCGGGGTGGGTGCTTGAAATGGAGTTGGAGAAGGTAGTGTTTGAATCGGTGCGGTCGGTTGCGGCAACGGCGTCTGGGCTAGCGTCGTGGGAGGTTTTGGCGTTTCGACCGGTGGTGTGGAGGAAGTTGGTAGTGTCGGTAGAGTGGCTGTCGCTGCGCTTTCAGGAGCCGTTGGTGAGGGTGAAACCGGGTTAGGGACTGCTGCCTGTTGATTATCTGCTGTGCTAATGCCTAAGGTAATTGCGTCAGGCTCGCTTTGGAGAATTTCAGCGGTTGGGGGACTCTGTGCCCCAGTGACAGTTACCCGAACACTATTAGCATCCAGTTGGCTTACGACAAGAGAAGTGATACCAGGCATCGGATTTTCCTGACGGTAGCTGTCGCCTTTAGTCAAGTTCAGCTGGGTATTCGCTATATCTGTCACTAAATCATTTCCACGACTCACCGTGAAAATTTGCGGACGTGTGTCGTCAGCTTTTGTTTCCAGGGTGAGTTTAAGTTCACTCCCGCTCTCATTGAGCTGCACAGCTGTCACTTGCGTAGCTGCGGCTATTGAGGGCTGGGTCGCCAGTAGCGCTACTGTCCCTCCAATTACGATTCCACTTATTGCTTGAGCCTGTCTCACAGTTCACTCCTCACACTTCTTAAGAGCAATCCAACGAAATAGCTTTAAGCAGTTAGCTTCTAAAAGTCAAGAGTCAAACTCATCTGACTTTTAGGAGCTAACGGCTTGTCAGCGATCGCGATGCTTTTCACTTTTAGGGATTTTGGGCTGGTTTGGCAGCTGCATTCTTTGCTGCTTCTTGCTCCTCAGTCACGGGTGACAGGGCCTCCAGCTTAAACGTTGATTTGATGGTGGGTTTGCCACCGGGAACCACTTTATTTTCTTCTCTTTTAAAGATCGCGGGAGTCATTTTGTTGTTTTGAGGGTTAATCACAAATCCCTGATCGTCTTTCAGCTCAGTTTTAAAGTCTTTAACGAGCAGGAGTGACTGCAACCGCTCAAAACTTCGCAGGATTGACTGCACTTGATCGAAGCTACCCTCAAGTTCCACGTTTACGACTTTACGTTTTAGCTTCCCGTTCACCTGTGGTCCCAAAGAACCATCATTAACCACAGCGTTCGCCTCTGGCTCTTGCGCAGGCTCAAACCTGACTAAGGTTCCCTTTCTGTCCTTAACAAAGCTGTTGAGATTCAGCAACAAAGTATTCAGTGTTTTTTCATTAGCAAATAAACTCAGCACCTGTTTGTTTTGCTGCTTCGCTTGAGCTAGTTTTGCCTCTGTATCCTTAATTTGCTTCTGGATTTGGTGCTGTTCTTGAAGTTGAGCCTTCTTGTCTTCTACAGATGTATTTAAGTCCTGATACTGCTGCCAAGCGGGCTGCACCACATTGAGAAGCAGGTAGGTGGCTCCCAAAAGACCTAAAACCCCGCAGATTGCTCCTCCAATTCTTGGAGTAAAGGTAATTCCGAAGGCTGTTGGATAGCTAGGAGTGTCCTCCTGACCTTCACCGGGAATCCCTATTTCATCAGCATATGTCATTTTTGAATAACTCCTTTCTCCTGAAGGGTTCTAATCCGAGTTACCAGCCCCACGGCACCTTTACGATCTAACTCTCTAAGTAACTCTGAAGCGGGGACATCACTTATGCTTGTTTGAATTTTGTATTCCACCACTTTAGGGAGTTCATAGGTCACCGTGGCTCCTCCCTGGTTTCTGTTCTCAGGAACATTCACTTCCAATTTATTGGCGTTTTTGACCAACTCAGCCCTGACTAATTGGGTTTCAGCACTTTTTACGAAAGAAGACCGCTGAAGCGTCAGCAGCAAGTAATTTACTTCATCAAAAGACCGGGCTGTACCAGTAATCTCCAGCTGGCTTGTCGAGGTGGGGGCACTAGCCGCTTCGGCATTGGGGGTTCCAGCCGCAGGGCTGGGTGTGGGACTGGCAGTTGTTTGTGTTGGTACAACTTGTGTTTGCTGGATGGTTCGAATTTGCACACCAGGGGGAATACGCTCACGAATGTCCTGCAACATCGCTGACCAGGGCTTAATTTGATTGAAGACACTTGCCAGGGCGTCTGTTTCAGTCTTCACCTTATCGACTTGGGCTTGGAGCTGGGCAATTTTTTGCTTTTCAGCCCCCTGGCGTGCCAGTTCAGCGTCCAATTCACTGCTTTGCTGCTCTAATCCAGCGATTTGCTGTTGTAAGACAAACCACAAGCCACCCACTAATCCTGGCAGGAGCAGACCCACAACCACCCCTAAAATTAGAGGTGTCATTTCCCTGGGGTTTGGCCCTGATTTATAGGTTGTTCCCTGCCCTTGCGGTCGTATATCAGGTCGATCATTTAAGAAATTTACATCTAGGCTATACATTGCTTTAAACCTCCCGCAATCCTAATCCCAATACAGTTCCTAACCCCGGTCGTTGCACTGGGGGAATTTCCTGATCCACCTCTAGGGAAAGAGCTGCCACCGGGTCTACCTGAGTAGTTGGCAAGCTCAACCGTTGGGTGAAAAATTCATCAAGTTGTCCAATTCCACCTCCAGGACCAGCTAGTAGTAGCTGCGCCACTTCTAGATTGTCGCTTTGATTCAGATAAAAATCGATTGAACGGCGCAGTTCATCGGCTAGTTCGCCCAGGACTCTAAGCAGGGCCGCCATGCCTGGGTTAATCCCTGTGGCTCCGGTGCGTCCCCCTAGCGCATCTGCTGGTGTATTGGGAATCGTCATCCCTTGTAGCAGTTCCGTATTTCTTGAGGTCGGTAGATTCATGGCTCGTGAGAGAGCGCTCTGTAGTTGGTACGTTCCAATAGGAACAGTGCGGGAGAATTGAGGAACACCATCGACGATGATCGCAATCTCGGTGCTGTCAAATTCAATATCCACCAGCACAGCAGCTTCTTGCGGTGCAAATTGACGCAGTTGTTCTCTAATCGTCCGAATCAGGGCAAAGCTATTAATCTCCAGCACATTCACCTGTAACCCAGCCTGCTGAAAGGTATCGAGATACAAGTCTGTGACTTCCCGGCGGGTAGCGACTAGCAGGACTTGCACTTTTTCGATGCCATCTTCATCAGTAAAGAAGCCCAGTTTCTGATAGTCCAAATCTACTTCGTCGCGGGGATATGGTAAATACAGACCGGCTTCATGGTTAAGCACCATGTCTCGTAACTCTTGATCATCTAGCTCGGCGGGAATCGGAATAATCCGGATAATAGCTTCCCGCATCGGGACTGCGGTGGCAACTTGCTCAACTTTCAGTTTACTCTCCGCAAGAGCTGTCTTAATCAGTTCCGCCAAAGCCGGTGGGTCGGAAATTTGCCCCCCTTGAAAGATGCCTTCTGGCACCTCGTGAGAGTAGAGCGTAGCGACTTTGAAGCCCTGACCTTGCTTGCGTAGTTGAGCAATATTGATTCGTTCCGGAGCCAATTCTATCCCGACACCTTTCTTGCCCTTTGATAACAGACCTTTAAAACGGTTAAACATAATCTTGGTTCGGCGGAAGCGAAAATTTTGGATAAGTGAAGTAAAGTGCTTGGAGATTTAATCTAACAAGATTAATACTGGCGCATGGTAATCAATCTAGCTTAGATTCACCATGGTTAAGCGAGTTTTGCTGTCAGTTACCCACGACTGTTAGCGTTAGCTTTCGCAAGGCGTTAGCCTAGCGGGTGCGCCACAGGCGCAACAGTCGCGGGCTTGCCCTCGGATTGCTCCAGGGCTTCAGAGTCCACTGATAAGGACTCACCGCCTTGCGATCGCAAAACGGTATAGCGGTTTCTGATGTTTACTGCCGCATTCTTATCGGCATGGTCTTTATGTCCACAGTGAGGACACTCAAACACATGACGTTTCCTACTTCCCCGCAATCCACACTTTGAGCAATTCTGACTGGTGTATCGAGGATTAACATACTCAATCACCATGCCTCGCTCTTGTGCCTTATTGGTTACATTCTGACGAATCAGGTTATGCTCCCACTGGGTAAGGCGACGCCGCACTCCTTTAGCTAGCCGAAGCTTCTTAGAAACTTTGGGCATCTTTAAGTCTTCAAACACCAGTACAGAATTGGGTTTTACCCAACTGATCAGTTGCGAAGCCACTTGCTGGCAGAAGGTACGAGTGCGATCGCGCTGTTTGCGACTAAGCCGTTTGAGAAGACGACGAGTTGAGCGTGTGTCTTTCTTCTCTGCCTTACGAGCCGCAAGTTTTTTCTGTAATCTAGAGCAGGTCTTGTCACTACGACGGTTTTTGACTTTGAGCGCCCGACCCGTGATAAATAGCTCTCGATCATCAGCATCGACAGCAACCAATGTGTTGGTTTTATTCAAGTCAATGCCGACTGGATGAATTCCTTTTGGTTCTGGAGCTGCTAGCGTGACCGTAACTCGTGCAACCAGCTTGCCGTTACGTTCGATTACGGTTAAACTGTCAATTTCCAAAGCTTTAAAAAGGATAGGCTCGAAGGCTTTAGGCACTGTGTAATTAAGGCGTTTGCGACCTCCGACCGTCCAAATAGATAGGGTGCCATCTGCTCGAAAATCTGCATCTCTGCCCCGTTGTCCGACTAGAAACAATGCCCTAGCTCTTCGGAAACCAAAGGGCTTAGTTATTAGCTGTCGATTGGACCTAGCAGACTTGTAAGCTCCTGCAACGATTCGGATTGCAGAAATGGTCATTTGAGCGCTCAACTTACCCTTAACCGAGTTATAACACTCGCGTTGCAAGGCGATCGCGCCCAATGGCTTACCTTTGTTGTAGCACAGCACAGACAACGCCTGCTGAACCTGCTGGAAGGCTTTCACCGTTGCCAGTAAATCAGGGTCTTCAGGCAGAAGAATCGTTACCGTGCGTTTAATTTCCATCTTTAAAATTTACCATCCGATGATGCTTCAGCAACAACTGATGGGAATGTAAACGAAAATTCTATCACGAAGCAAGCCAACCCCATCAGCAGATGTCCCCTTCACTCGACATCACCATAAGGTAGGATGATTGACTGCGAACGGCTTTGCTTTATTCGCTTGCGCTATCGCCATGCATCAGAACAAAAGTTCATATGAACAGAATTAAAACTTGGAAACGTATCGGTATTTTTGCTTTATTAGGATTGCTGTTGAGTTGGATAGTGAGCTGTCGTCCCAGTCCTGGGCCATCCCAAAGCCCAGAAATTGAGTTCTGGACGATGCAGCTCCAGCCCAAGTTTACCGACTACTTCAACAAGCTGATTGCCCAGTTTGAAGCCGAAAATAAAGGCGTTAAGGTTCGCTGGGTGGACGTTCCCTGGGCATCGATGGAGAGCAAAATCCTCACCGCAGTTTCGGCAAAAACTGCGCCAGATGTCGTTAACCTGAATCCTGGCTTTGCCTCTCAACTCGCGACACGCAATGCTTGGTTGGATCTGGACACCAGAGTCCCTGAAGCAGTTCGCAAGCAGTATTTACCCAATATCTGGAAAGATAGTACCCTCAACAACAAAAGTTTTGGGATTCCCTGGTATCTCACGAGTAGGGTAACGATTTACAACAAAGATTTGTTGCAGAAAGCTGGTGTCAGTAAGCCACCTGCAACTTACACAGAACTAGCGCAGGTGGCGAAGCAAATTAAAGATAAGACAGGCAAGTATGCTTTCTTCATCACCCTGGTTCCGGGAGATTCAGGTGAGGTGCTGGAATCTTTTGTACAAATGGGTGTCGAGTTAGTAGATGCTCAGGGGAAGGCAGCTTTTAACACTCCCAAAGGCAAGGCGGCATTTCAATATTGGGTAGATTTTTATAAACAGGGGCTGATGCCAAAGGAAGCTCTCACTCAAGGGCACCGACGGGCTATAGAGCTATACCAGGCAGGAGAGACGGCTTTCTTGTCCAGTGGTGCAGAGTTTATGGATACGATCGCTAAAAATGCACCGACAGTTGCTCAAGTTTCAGCAGCAGCACCACAGATTACTGGTGAGACAGGCAAGAAAAATGTGGCGGTGATGAATTTGGTTATCCCTCGCGATACGGCCAAGCCGGATGCTGCCCTGAAGTTTGCTCTGTTTGTGACTAACACGGAAAATCAGCTGGCTTTTGCGAAGGCAGCGAATGTCTTGCCATCCACGCTTGAGGCATTGCAAGAGTACAGGCGATCGCTCTCTGGTGATGGCAAGGCGTCGCCCGTGGAGCAAGCCAGGGATATTAGTGCGACGCAGATGCAAGACGCCCAGGTGTTGATACCGACGATGAAAGACCTCAACAAACTGCAAAAGGCTATTTATGAAAATTTGCAGGCGGCGATGTTGGGGGAAAAGACGGTGGATAAGGCAGTTGCGGATGCGACCCAGGAGTGGAATCAGCGCTAGAAATTCAGGACTTAGTTGACAATCTCCGCCCTATAAGTGCGGAGATTCTTTGTTCATAGACCCAACTTGCTCAGACAGGATTGCTCCAATCAAAGTAGAGGTCGAATCTCCCAAAGCGTTCGGGTCTATGCTTCGACTTCGCTCAGCATCCACCCAAGTTCCCACATGCCCTGTGGTACTCAAGGCTAATTTCAGAATATTGATAGCAGCATTCCAGTCTCTATCTAGCACGAACCCACATTGGCAAACATGAGTTCTCATGGACAGAGATTTCTTGACGAGAATGCCGCAACTAGAACACTCCTGAGAGGTTAAGGCAGGATTAACTGCAACAGTTATCTTGCCAAACTTAACTCCGAAATGCTCTAGCCATTTTCTGAATTGATACCAAGAAGCATCATTAATAGATTTGGCGAGACAGTGATTTAAACTCAAGTTCTTAATCCTCAAGTCTTCATAGGCGACCAAATCGTTAGATTGGATGACGCAACGCGCCAGTCTCTTGGCGTGTTCTTCACGTTGTCTACTTATCTTGAGGTGTACTCGCCCTAGTTTATTAATGGCTCGTTTACGGTTGGCAGAGCCTTTTGACTTTCGAGAAACACGACGAGTTAGGAACTTCAGCCGCTTCTCACCTGTTCGATAAAACCTTGGATTAGGCTCAGTATGACCATCGGAGCCGGTATAGAACGACTCTAGTCCCACGTCCAAGCCAATCATCTTACCTGTTAGCTCTACGTCTTCTTTGTTATCAGAGCTTATTAAGAACTGGACATAGTAGCCGTCAGCACGACGCACTAATCTATCTAGTTTTTTCTGTTCTAACTGGTAGTAGTGTAAATCCCAAGTCCCTTTAAGTTTGAGCTTGCCAATTCC
>DATNPI010000739.1:0-11045 GCA_036703325.1 Coleofasciculaceae cyanobacterium | reverse complement strand
GTGTTTGTGCCTTACCTGAGCAATTGTGCCCTGATCGAACACTTCATTCAGTACCGCCAGATCGTGCGAGACGAAGTCGAAGGGCAACTGACTGAATTTTTGGCAGACAAAGCCAATTCTCAGTCATTAGTCGTTAGTCATTAGTAGGACTTAACGCCCTAGCCTCCCAACTTTGGGACCCACAGGCTGTGTTTTCTTGCCTTCCCAGTCAGATTCAGATCCCCCTAAATCCCCCTTAAAAAGGGGGACTAATACCAAGTTGCGGTCAAACGTAGCGGATAGGGAAGACTCTTGAGGACAAGGGAGACAAGGGAGACAAGGGTGTATTGCATTCAACTGAGAATCGCTATATATACGAACGCAACTTCGTATAAGATTTCTGCTCCCCCCTTTTTAAGGGGGGTTGGGGGGGATCGAAGGGTTTGAAAACACGCCCTAGGGAGGCTAGTCGCTAGGGATTCCGTAGCTCCTGGATAAGTCAAAAACTCGCAAACTTATCTGTTGTTTGAATCAAGGCACTGCGGATGCCCGGTTCTGTCATCGAATGTCCAGCATCCGGAACGATAATCAATTCAGCTTCAGGCCAAGCGCGATGTAACTCCCAAGCCGATACCATTGGACAGACCACATCATAGCGTCCCTGAACAATCACACCAGGAATGTGGCGAATGCGATCAATGTTCCGCAACAGCTGATCTTCAACCTCAAAAAAACCTTTGTTGATGAAATAATGGCATTCAATTCGAGCAAAGGCGTCGGCGAAGTGATTCTCACCAAATATTTGCATCAAACCTCGGTCTTGGTACAGTTTGCTCGTACTCGCCTCCCAGACTGACCATGCACGGGCGGCTTCAAGGCGTGTTTGATCGTCTGGACTGGTCAAGCGTTGATAATAAGCTGAAAGCAGGTCATGACGTTCAGCCTCTGGAATTGGCTTGAGGTATTCCTCCCAAGCGTCCGGGAAAATATAGCTTGTTCCTTCCTGATAAAACCAGCGAATTTCTTTTTGCCTCAGCATGAAAATGCCACGCAGGATAAGTCCCCGGCAGTGTTCAGGATGAGTTTGACTGTAAGCCAATGACAGGGTACTGCCCCAACTACCCCCAAAGACAACCCACTGGTCAATACCCAGTTTCACTCTGAGTTTTTCGATGTCGCTGACCAAATCCCAAGTCGTGTTCTCTTGCAGTTCAGCATGGGGGGTACTTTTACCGCAACCCCGTTGGTCAAACATTACCAGTCGCCATTTCATGGGGTCGAAGTATTGGCGATAGATGGGTATGCTTCCACCCCCAGGCCCCCCATGTAACAACACCACGGGCTTTCCTTGTGGATTACCCGACTCTTCAAAATAAATTGTGTGTAGGTCGGAAACTTGTAAGGTTCCCTGGTTGTAGGGTTCGATGGGTGGATAAAGTTCTCGCATCAACGGGTTCCTGGTAACAGTTGTTAGGGTGACTCAATAGATGAGTGCGATCGCTTTTAAAGATGTAGGGGCACAGCATACCGTGCCCCTCCGATTAAATCGAGATATTAATTTCCCGCTTACTAAAGGGCAAATCCTGGTTAATGGCGTCGATTTCCTCCTGTTCCATTTCGTTTATCTCACCGATGTAGTTCCGCAAAATTTGCGTAAGTCGTACATTGTAAAATCGGTGCAGACTATGATTAGGCGTTGCCGGAAAGCCGCGACGCCGCTTGTGACGCCCACCAGCACCAGGGTCAAACATCTGAATGCCATTGGTAATTCCCCACTCAATTGGGGTGTAGTAGCAAGCATCGAAATGCAGGCAGTCAAATTCTTCAAAACAACCCCAATAGCGCCCATACAACTGGTCACCCTTCGTCAGGCAAAACGACATTCCCACCGGATGTCGATCATCACCTTCTCGATAGGCAGCAACTAACACAACGCGATCGCTATAGTTTGGATGCAACTGCTCAAAAAATTTGCGGGTTAGATACTTACTCCCCCACATAAACTTATCGCAAGTGCTGCTGTAGAAGTTGTAAATCATCGGAAACAAAGACTTAGGAATCTCATCCCCCGTAAGGATTTCGATTCGCACACCCGCCTGGGCAACCGCTTTGCGTTCCCGCTTGATATTGCGGCGCTGATTAGCGTTAAAGACGCTTAGATAGTCATCAAACGTCTTGAAGTCTTTGTTTTGCCAAATGTAGCTGTGGTGCAACCAGTTAGTGAAGCCCTGCCGTTCTATTACTGGTCGCCATTCGGGGTCAACAAAGAGGAAGTGACAGCCAGAAATGCGGTTCTTGTCGCAAAAATGGTCAATCGCCGCCACCATCATCTCCGTTATCTCATCCTCATCTTCACCTGGTGCTATCAAGAACCGATAGCCAGTGGCTGGTGTAAACGGCGTCATCCCCAGCAGTTTCGGATAATAGCGCACTCCCAAGCGGTGAGCCAAATCTGCCCACTGGTGGTCAAAGACAAATTCTCCATAACTGTGACCTTTGATGTAGAGAGGCGCAGCCGCAATCAGTTGTCGGTCTCGCCACACCGTCAGGTGATTTGGTAACCAACCTGTTTTAGCTGTAGCGCTACCAGATGTTTCTAGATTGTTCAACCACTCCCATTCCAGAAAAGGTGTCTTCAGAGGCTGGGCGAGGGCATCCCAAGCGGCTTGGGGAACGTCAGCGATACGGTTGACCCAGGTAACGGAATAGTCAAGCTGGGGTTGTTGAACCATTGGGAGAATCCAGGGTAAAAACTTATTAAGATACCGCGTCATCAGCACAAAAGCTCGCCTCTGATTCCAAAGGCAGAAACTTTATTTAGGGTAATTCAATCTTTACTACCGTTGCAGCCGATAGTGCAGAAATACCTCCTGCTCAATCGTCTCAACACCCAAAAGTTCTAGACGCGGCGCTAGCTTCGATGAAAATCCCTCACCCTCCACTGGCGTTGGTGCCGCCGCGCCCCCTAAAATCAATGGGCAAACGGTTAGCCAGAATTCATCAATTAAATCAGCTGCCAGGAGTGACGCTACCAAGTCGCCGCCGCCTAAGAGGGCTACGTGTCGGATACCTAAATGTTTTAGCTGTTGGAAGGCATCAATCCAATCAATCCCGCCAGGGGACGCATCAGCCACCAAAATCTGCTCAAAACTCCCGGCGACCGACTCTTGTTCCTGCCAGCGTTTGGCACCAGCTACTGTTGTCAGTAACCAACGAGGCACCTGCTGGCGAAAAAAGCGTAGTTGCGGGTCAAGATCAGCCGAACGAGAGCAAACAATCTGCACTGGCTGCGGTGATACCCCGCCTTGCTCTCGGAGTTGAAGCAATTGGGGATTCGACACGCCAAGGGTTGTGCCATAAGCGCGAAGTGTACCTGCGCCCAACAAAATGGCGTCCGCTAGAGCAATTTGTTTTTCTAGATGCGCCCGATCAGCAGGGGAAGAAAATCGGGCAGGCGATCGCATCACGTCAGCAATCTTGCCATCCGCACTCATGGCGAGAACCACTGTCGTATGCGGTCGATGGATGGCATTTTCAAGCATAGTTAGCGACTAATGTAAAAAACGATTGTGAAGATTTCCGAAATTAAGCCGATCAATGTGTAGATTCCCCAGAAGTTAAGCCGCTGGAATACACTGAAATTCTGAACCGTTTTAGGATGGAAACGCGTCCAATGAAAGTACCCATTTACAGATATGCCAGATAAATCATCTGCGCACTCATTAATTCTCGCTGTTGGGTTTTTTACTTCAATTACCACTCCTACGTTCTATGGCTAAGCCAGGTCAATCCTCCTTTCGTCGCATCCTGTTGACACGCCTTTTGCTGCTAAGTGTGCCAGTGTTACTAATGGGGGTGTATGTGACCTACAGAAAAGCACGCTCGGTGCTACTGGACACCGCTCGCCAAAATCTCATCGCTAGCGCTGTGAGCAAAGGTGACAGTATTCAACAATCAATTGCTGCACTAAAAGCCAACTTAGTGACGGCAAGTGAAACTGTAGTGCTAAAGTCCCAGTCCCCAGAAGCCGATCAACAATTCCTCAACCAACTTGCGCAACAATTACCGACCCTAATTCAGTGTGTGCAGTTGAGCGACCTCAAGACAAAAGAAATCGTCGCCAGTACCTGTGGAAATAAATTGATCGTCCAGGAAAAGGCAACTCAATGGCCCCAGCAGGTCGAGCCAATGCCAGGAAACCGTCCTCAGGTTAATGTGACAGCGCTACTCCCTCAAACAACACCAACAGATAGCACCAGAACAGCCAATCCCTCCAACTCTACTGGTCAACTCAAAGTATTGCTAAGTACGCCGATTTATGACTCGACAGGTCAACTCCGATATGCCCTGAGTATCGAGTCCGGCTTGCTACACCAAACACCGGTCAAGGGGAGTTCGCAGTCTGCCTATCCCGTGGTAATTAACCAGCAGGGAACGATTCTGTCGCACAGCGATCCAGGGCGAGTCGGGCGCAATGTCAAGCAGGAGGGAGATGTAGGGGCACTTGAGCAGGTCATCGAAAAGGCGATCGCTGGTCACCAGGATTCTCTGCATTTATTTTTATTTGAAAAAAAAGGTGTGGAATTACTGGCTGGCTACACTTCAATTGACAGTCCAATTACGTCTGAAGTGAACCAGAAGTGGACACTCATGGCAGTCGTTCCCCTAGATGATGCCCTTCAGGGTCTCCAAGAGATTCAGAAAGTTCTGTTCATCCTGACATTTTGCTTAATTGCGGCCAGCCTTTTGGTAACATTTTATGTCGCTCGCGACCTGGCGCGTCCTTTGGAAAAACTCAGAGATTACGCCCTCAATGAATCTCGACGGCACTCCACAGATCGGATGCCCCACAACTTCAAAATTCAGGAATTCAATGAATTGTCCGAAGCCTTCGGTGAGATGATTTCGCGCCTGAGAGATTGGGCCGAAGAACTCCAAACGGCCTGGAAAGAAGCGCAAACAGCAAACCAGTTGAAGAATGAGTTTCTCGCGAATACTTCTCATGAGCTGAGAACCCCACTCAATGGCATTATTGGCTGCTTGCGACTAGTACGAGATGGCTTCTGTGACGACCGAGAAGAAGAACTGGATTTTTTACAGCGAGCTGACGATGCGGCAATTCACCTCTTGGGAATTATCAATGATGTTCTGGATATTGCCAAGATTGAAGCGGGTAAGCTTTCGGTGGAAATCGAGCCGATTGACTTGCGAAAGTTACTCAATGAAGTAATTAACTTACAGGCTGTTCCTATTCAGCAGAAAGAGTTACAGTTTCATACCACGGATCTGCATGAGGTCATTGCTGTCCGTGCCGATCCAGCTAAACTCAAGCAAGTGCTGCTGAACGTAGTTGGCAATGCCGTCAAGTTCACCGAGTCTGGCAGCATTACTATTAGTACGCGTCTAGAAGAGCGTCAAGGCACAGGGCAAGAGCGTCAAGGAGAAGAAGAATCTACTCATGACTCTCGAAGCTCACACGTTGTGGTAACTGTTAAGGATACAGGAATTGGCATCGACCCAACCCAACAGCACAAACTATTCCGTCCTTTCGTAATGGTTGATGGTTCAACCACTCGCAAATGCGGTGGTACAGGCCTTGGTCTTGCCATTTCGCGGAATTTAGTTGAGCTGATGGGAGGTAGCATTACCCTATTTAGCGATGGGGATGGTCAGGGCACAACCGTTGAAATTGCTTTGCCGACTATTGAGCCTTCTCTGTTGCAATCAGGGGAATCCACCAAATCAAGTGGTATTACTCAGATTAGTACAAACGGGTTTGGCTCTGATGGTTCTGAAGAAATATCGGACTCGATGGAACTTAACTCGTCCCTCAAGACTGATACTAGTACGGCAGACTTGAATGGAGCTGTCACTTCTACAACGACCGCGTCAACTGAAGGGTGAAGGAGGAAACACCTCATATCACTTCTATGCCTGTTAATTCCAAAAACGCTTGTTTCGCAGCAGCTTGTTCAGCAGCCTTCTTAGAGCGTCCTTTTCCTTCACCTAATTGCCGATCTTGAAGCCAGACTTCGGCGGTGAAGCGATGAGCGTCGTTATGCACGACACTGGTTTCTTTGAGGCGATATACTGGGAGGCTTTTATAGTGGGCTTGCGTCCATTCCTGGAGAGCGTCTTTGTAGTTTTGGCGGGCCGGGTCTTTGCGAATTTCATCTGCCAGTTGCTGCAAGTGAGGGTCTAGCCAGGGGCGGACGAGTTCCAAAGTGTGTGTACTCAGGTATAGTGCTCCCAACACCGCTTCAAAGGCATCTGCCAGCCGCGAGGTCTCTCCAGCCCGATCACTGGCAGCACTGCTAGAAACCAGCAAATAACGCTCTAGTCCATAACTCTGAGCCAATTGGGCCAGGATGCGATCGCTCACGAGAACTGAACGAATAGCAGCAAACTCCCCAACCAAGGAGTTGGGATAAGTTTCAAATAACAACTCTGAGGCGGCTATCCGCACCACAGCATCACCAACGAACTCCAACTGCTCATAGTTTGCCTCAGCTGAAAGGCTTGGGTGAGTCAGTGCTAGGTCAAGGAGTGCCCAATGCACCGGAGCCTCCTCAGGCAATCCTAATTTTTGAATAAACTGCCGTAGTTGCTTCTCACGGCGAGGGTCTGTGAGAGTCTTGGGATTTGGGATTTTGGATCGAACTTTTGGTGCGCTTTCAGCGCAACTTGGATTTTGGATTTTTTCCATCAGTAACATCCTCCCCCTCTCTCGATTTTCAGGTTAGACCCCATGACCTTTAAGCGCACAATGTTCGCATTAGCTCTCGCGAGGCGTTATATCAATTACCTCAATGTTTGCTACAGATGCAAGGGTTCCCCGTAGCCCCCTTCAAAAGGAGGGAACAAAACATGGTTAAGTCCCCCTTTTTAACTCTGATTTAGAGGGATCTTCCATTTGTAGCGTTCTTTTTTCTATTTGATATTAGCAAGCGCGTTCTGGGTTGGCGAAGCCTTCTGGGTTGGCGAAGCCTTCTCCGAAGGAGTAGGAGTAGGAATGAAAATCTCTTCCCCCTACCTCCTATTTTGAGATTAGACACTAAGAGCTACGCTCACAACGAAGTCATGAAAATCTCTCTCCTGACTCCTGACCCCTATTTTCAGATTAGACGCCTATGAGCTAGAACCCACAGACATTGGATGAAAATCTTTTTTCTTCCCCTCTCCCTCTCCCCCCTCTCCCCCTCTATATTTCAAGTTAGTGGGAGAGAGCAAGTCATAAGCCGGGTTCTGTTCTCACAAGAGCAACTTTCTTGCTACTCATGAGGGCGGTTATCTATCTGGGACGCCTGTTACCAGACACCTCTAGCGGTTCTTTTGGGCGGAACTGGTAAAAGACCAACCTTAGTTCCTACGACCTTGCTCCCAACCGGGGTTTACCGAGCCAGCACCTCTCGATGCTGCTGGTGCGCTCTTACCGCACCTTTGCACCCTTACCTCCGGAAGTATGAACGATGAAGGATGAAAATTTTTATACTTCAGCCTTTACCCTTCATCCTTCAGAAGGCGGTATGTTTCTGTGGCACTATCCTCACGGTCACCCGCACTGGGCGTTACCCAGCAAGTTTGGTCTTTCGGGAGCCCGGACTTTCCTCAGGCTCGCTCATTGAAGAGCGAATCCGCAACCACCTGCGCTTACTCTCTCCCTCATCCAGTTTATAGCGGTTTTCAGTTGTCTACACCACACGGTAGAGGCAAGGGTATCATCCATCGCTGTGAACTTAAGGAGGACAAGGAAGACAAGGAGGACAAGGAAGACAAGGGAAGAGATCTAGAGCCAGTGCTACTCATTTCTTTTTCGGTTTCAAGGCAATGGTCAGAGCCTTTGTCCAGCGCAGTGTTCTAACAATAAATGGACAACGTAGGGTGTAGGAGCGGTTAGTACCGGCAAGAGGGTTAGTTATCTTTAAGATTAATCGGAGGGAGAACTGAGCTTGTGATTGAGCCGCTTTAGCGATCTTTTTGGGGCTAAATAAGGGACTAACAATATCTTCATTGCTCAATTCTTCTTTGAGGCTTTGACCAGGGCGAATAATACTTGATACTTGAGTTTGAGGTATATCTGTCATTCCGGAAAGTACCCGAATGACTCGCCCTGTAACTTTGTCAAAATCAGTAAGGTAGCTTTGGTCCCAGTCTATGTAAATGGTGTCCTCCATAGACTTGTTTTTAATGGTCATCTCTAGGGTTTTTAACTCATCAAATCTATAGCTTTGGCTGAACCTAAAACTGATTTCAAGGATATCTTGCAGCTCTTGCTCTTCTAGTTGCCGATTCAGAGAGTCAGAGTCTAAGGAAACTGTCATTTGATTTCCTAAAGACTTATAGGCTTGGTAAAAAACATAAGTAACAATGATGAAGTAAACAGTCAATATTAGTAAATTGCGACCATCCATAAGCTTATAAACCCCTTAAAAACTTTCCAGTTTAAAACTGAGGCTGTTAATTTTCATAATTCACTTTTTAATTAAACCGAAAATTCAGAGAGCAATTGAATAAACTCTCATACAATTTAGGAGTTTAATCCTTCTTGATGGTGGAAAAATTTTCAAACCAGCCTCGACGCCAGAAAAAGTATACCAAACTAGCAGCGACCAGAGCCATGGCACCTAAACAAAGCGGATAGCCCCAGTACCAATTCAGTTCTGGCATATTCAGCGGTGATTTTTCTGTATTAAAATTCATCCCATAGACCCCAGCGATGAAAGTTAGCGGAATAAAAATCGATGAAATGACTGTCAGTAGCTTCATAATCTCGTTCATCTTGTTACCGACCGAGGAGAGATAGACATCCATCAGACCAGAAGCTAATTCCCGATAAGTTTCTACCATATCCAGCACTTGAATCGTATGGTCGTAACAGTCTCGCAGATAAATTTGGACGTTAGGACTGATCAGCTCACTACCATCACGAATCAAGCTATTAATCGCATCTCGCTGCGGCCAAATCGATCGGCGTAAGCCTAACAATTCCCGGCGGACTTCATAGATTTTTTGGAGTGTCTGGCGTGTTGGGTTAGTAACTACTTCATCTTCTAATTCTTCAATTCGTTCACCATAGGCTTCCAGCACAGGGAAGAAGCCATCGATTATGGCATCTAAGAGTGTGTAGGCTAGATAGTCAGAACCAGACTTGCGAACCATGCCTTTGTTAGTGCGAATGCGATCGCGCACTGAGCCAAAGCAATCTCGTTGTGGTTCTTCCTGTACCGTGAGCAGATAATGTTTCCCTAACACAAAACTGACTTGCTCAATCCAGAAACCATCTCCCGTCTCTTTGAGCATCACCATCTGGGCAATAATCACCAACTGGTCGTCGTAATCCTCCACTTTCGGGCGCTGGGGTACATTGACCACATCTTCCAGAACCAGCGGATGTAACCCAAAAACCTTACCGACGCGCTGCAAGATGTCTTCGCTCCCTAACCCCAGCACATCTACCCAAGAAACTGATTCGCTATCCAGGTAAGGAGCACAGGCTTCCGGTGTACGAAGTTGTACGCGAGTGGCCTTGGCTTCGTTGTAGTCAATCAAGACAATCTGTGTTGGTGAGGCGTCTTTCTCAATGTGGAGGGTTCCCGGTGCAGTTCCCTGGTCATCGTAGTAGTAATCAAACAAATCTTCTTCTTCATCGGGTTGTGCGGCTAACTCTGATTCCGGCAAATGTCTCTCTCTCATGTGATTTACGTCATCTTCATCAGTATTAACAGTAGATTCTCTTAATCAAATCGACAGTTTTTTTAAGACCTTCACCATGAATCAATCCAACATATCCGCTAAATCTACAGTTTTCAAATCTATCCCAGACATATATATGATGAACTATAAGAGGAGTCACAAGTAATTTAAGCTTACCGCTGCCATCTTTGAAGGTTATATGTTCCAAAGTTTTGTCAAAAACATGGTTACTCAAGTTTTGTACCAAATGATGTGTCATACCCTGTACTAGGTTTAAACGATTAATTACCTCCTTAATAGTGGGGGTATTTCCTAAGTATTCAATTGTACTATCACCCAGAACATTAGCCGTAATCAAGCCAGCGGTTTCGCCACAGTTCCAGTATCGAATATGACCATCCCCTGCACCTGCAAACATCGGTGCCAGAGCAAGTGCATCATTTATTAATGGATTTACTAGACCAATAACCTGTACAACTTGGTTCTTAGAGTTCGCAAAGCTACGTAGATTTTTCTCTATTTGATTAGCATCACCCTGAATATATTTATCTTCAAACAAGAGATTATCAGATGAACCAATATCAAGGCTTGAGCGAAGAGGATAAGCCATGATATCTGACGAATGAATGATGTTAATCCATCTCAGAGGATTGTCTTCTGGATAGGTGTCGGCAAATGAATTAAATTCTTCTGGGTTAGCACCTAACATCATATTAAATAACAAGATAGGCGAACCCATTGTAGTAATACTACTTAAATAAACTTTTCTGCCTTCATTAGAACCTCCTAATCCCTCAATCATTGCACGAATCTTGAAGGCTGCATCATCGGGATTAAATTTATCAGAAAATAAAATATCCCATAAAATAACAGTTCCCAAAGAATGGGAAACGATATGCAGTTCAGTTTCTCTTGGGTTCTGTTTTATAAAATCTTCTAGTTGAGCAGCAAGGAGTTCTCGGATTTTTTTACCCCGCTCGGAGTTAAGGTAAGTGAAAGCATCTCCAAAAAATTCAAAAAGAAAGTCTTTCCTAAATTTTTGATAACGAAATAAATCTTGCAGGTCAGCTTGGGGATTTTCTTTTTGGAGTTCGTGTAAGTCTTGCTCAATCCAGTCCCACATTTTGCCGACATCCTTGAGAATATTGCCCCAAAAGCTGGCGTAAAAACGAGGAAAGGGTTTATTTCTTTTCCTAAATTCCTCCCTAATAAGACTTTCTAGAGACTTAGCATAGCTAACATCTTGTGTGGCAACACCATGAATAAAAAATACTAGCATTGTCCTACTCGCCACTAACTAACGAATGAAGTTCAACGGTTTTACGTAGAGACTTCCCTGAAATCAATACCAAGTAACAGTCCTGGCAAGAAAA
>DATNPI010000733.1:0-14468 GCA_036703325.1 Coleofasciculaceae cyanobacterium | reverse complement strand
AAAGTAACCCCAGATAGGTTATATACAGCAGCCTCAACACAAGCGTTTATGAGCCGATGCAAAGAAAGGAGGGTTGATTGGGCAATTCTCTCAGACTTATACGGTGTCTGGTTTTCTGATGTAGAGCATGAGTGGTACGAGAAGCATCCTGATACAGTTACAGACCAAGAATTCAGCGAAATCCTGAATGATTTTGATCAAAAGCTCAAAAACTATGATGAGATATGGTTTTACTTCAATTCTGAAGGCTTCCATCCTTTTTATCAGGAAATATTACGAAGGACGGATCTTAAAGATAGGGTGAGGCAATTTAGCGATATTGAAGAGATTGTATCGTAACTATAAGAACTAAAAGAAGTAATGCCAAAAGAGCAACTGTTAGCCGTTGACTTGGCAAAAGAAGGATTAAGGTTGAGTTGGTGTTAGGCTACATCACAATTGCCCAAGAAACTCTGATGATGAACCAACTTGACTTAAGTGATTACAAACAAGGAATTGCGGATTTATACAACCGTAGAAGCCAAACCTACGATGATAGCGAGTGGCATTTGCAAATTTGTCATCGCCTCCTTGAATTTTCGCTCGTCAGCTCTTTTGAGCATATTTTGGATATTGGAACGGGAACAGGTCATCTTGCGATCGCAGCCGCTCAAATTGTTGGGACTGAGGGTCGGGTCATTGGTGTGGATATTTCTGCTCTTATGCTGGAGCAAGCGAGGAGTAAAGTTGAAGCCTTGGGTCTAAGCCATGTTGAGTTTCAACTAGCCGATGCTGAAGTACTCAATTATCCAGCCAATAGTTTTGACCGAATTTTGTGTGCGAATACATTTCCTTGGATGGAAGATAAAGAAGCTACATTACACCTTTGGTATCAATTTCTCAAACCTGGTGGGGTAATTGGCATTCATACACCTGCGGATACAGCTTATGTCGGCTATGTTGTTTTGCGGAAGGTGTTTGAAAGGTATGGTGTAACGCTTGAGCCTAGCAATCGAATCGGTTCAATTGAAACGTGTCAGAATCTGTTGGCAAATGCTGGCTTTGAAGCGATCGAAATCCAAACCGAGCAGCACGGTAGTTACATTAGTCTAGATAAGGCAAAAGCGACGTGGGAAGGAATAGTTTCGCTTCCATCCCCTAGACAATCTGAAAATCTTTTGTCACAGTTTTCATCAGTGCAGTTGGTACAAGCCAAAGCTGAATTTGAAGCAGAACTAGAAGTACTCCAAACCGAACAGGGAATCTGGGACGATCTCACCACTTTGTATATCCTGGGTCGCAAGCCAGAAACCAGTATGATCGCAAGCTCGCGGTAGGTTGAGTTTTCTTCGTCAACCCAACCTAGGGACGATTTGCGATCGGCTTGGCTTTACTCGCGCCAATGCGATCGCACTGATAACCGCAGAGCATCTCAAAACATAAGAGCTGGTGGCGAGCGTCGTGTGAGATCATAAATACGGTCAACCGCGATCAATGCAGTTTTAACAAAATGGGACAAGATCAGAAGTCAACAGTCGTGATCACGGGTGCCTCTTCGGGGGTGGGTTTATACGCTGCGAAAGCACTTGCCAACAGGGGATGGCACGTAGTGATGGCCTGTCGGGATTTAGATAAGGCCCAAAAAGCTGCCCAAACGGTAGGAATGCCGCAGGGTAGCTATACCCTCATGGAGATCGACCTAGGCTCCTTGGAGAGGGTTCGTGAGTTTGTGAGGATTTTTAGGGCAAGAGGCATGTCCCTGGACGCTCTGGTGTGCAACGCCGCCATCTATATGCCTCTATTAAAAGAGCCGTTGCGAAGCCCAGAAGGCTATGAGTTGAGCGTTACCACCAATCACCTTGGTCATTTCCTCTTGTGTAACCTCATGCTTGAGGATTTGAAGAAGTCACCTGCTGCCGATAAGAGGCTCGTTATTTTGGGCACCGTGACACACAACCCAGATGAGTTGGGTGGGAAGATTCCGCCGCAGCCCGACTTAGGCGATCTCAAGGGCTTTGCCGAGGGCTTTAAGGAGCCAATCTCGATGATTGACGGCAAGAAGTTTGAACCCGTCAAGGCGTACAAGGACAGCAAAGTCTGCAACATATTGACCATGCGGGAACTGCATCGGCGCTATCACGAGTCAACCGGCATCACCTTCAGTTCTCTCTATCCGGGATGTGTTGCAGAAACGCCGCTATTTAGAAACCACTATCCTCTGTTTCAGAAACTCTTCCCATTGTTCCAGAAGTACATCACAGGGGGGTACGTGTCTCAGGATTTGGCTGGTGAACGGGTTGCGGCGGTGGTTGCCGATCCTGAGTACAAGCAATCCGGGGCCTATTGGAGTTGGGGGAATCGCCAGAAGAAAAATGGCAAGTCGTTTGTTCAAAAGGTCTCTCCCCAAGCCCGCGATGATGAAAAGGGCGATCGCATGTGGGAACTGAGTGCCAAGTTAGTTGGACTTGCGTGACGGGACTCCGACTGGGGGTTAGCATTCGTGCCAACCGCTAGTAATGCTTACCTTCAGACAATTCATGAAAAACTTTGAACAAATAAAAAACTGGTATGGCGAAGTAGCAGCTACCTATACCTCGGAACAAAGAAAAAACTGGTATAGCGAAGTAGCAGATGCCTATAACAAGGCAAGACCACGCTATCCCAAGGAGCTAATTTGTCGCGCTGTAGAGTTAGCCCAACTTCCTTCGGACGCAATTATTCTTGAGGTGGGATGCGGTCCTGGGATTGCAACTACAGCGTTTGCTCAATTAGGCTTCTCAATGGTCTGCCTTGAGCCTAGCCAGGAAGCTTGCTTTCTGGCGCGACAAAACTGTGCCACCTATCCATCTGTAGAGATTGCGAATACCACCTTTGAAGAGTGGCAGCTAGAGCCTGAGAGATTCAATGCCGTTCTTGCAGCGACGGCTTGGCATTGGGTTCCACCTGAAATTGGGTATCCAAAAGCGGCTGCTGCGTTACAGGAAAACGGTTCTCTGATTTTGCTGTGGAACATGACCCCTCAACCCCCGTATGAAGTTTACCAAGCGTTGAATGAGGTCTATCAGACCCACGCTCCATCTCTGGGGCGATATGAAGATAGGGAAACTCAGGAAAAAATCCTCAGAGGGATTGGACAGAATGTGATTGACTCAGGGCAGTTCAAGAACTTAGTGTCGGAACAGTTGGCGTGTGAAGTCACCTATAGCATCGATGATTATCTGACGCTTTTGAATACTTTCTCACCCTACATGATGCTAGACCCGCAGAAGCGGGATTCTTTGTTTGAAGGTTTGAGGGAAGTGCTAGAGAGGAGCTGCGGAAGGAGTATCCAGGTCTCATATCTCTCAGCTTTTCATATTGCAAAAAAATCAAGACTGTAGCCCTTGACTTTTAAGACAATCGCTACCTGCCAACTCATAGGGGCACTGCCTCTAGTAGAATCACGCTAGACCTCTTGCAAAAGTCGAATTTACCCCCCTTAGTCCCCCCTTATCAAGGGGGGAAACTAACTCCCGCCCCTTAATAAGGGGAGGGTTGGGGTGGGGTGCTTTTTATTTTTGCAAGAGGTCTACTGATTAAGTTGTGGCATAGTTCTCTGGCTGAAATTCATCTCTACTGAGGGCGTACATTACAATCTCTTGACCTAAAGGTTCATACATCATTCTTCTCTCAAGTTTCAAACCAACTTTTTCCATAACTCGAATAGAGACCACATTTGCAGCTAAAGCCACAGCCACTATATGCTGTGTTTCCAACTCTGAGAAGCTTTTTAAAATCAGTGCTTTAGCTCCCTCGGTTGCATAACCTTTACCCCAAGACGCTTTTCGCAAACGATATGCTAGTTCGATGTCACTGGGATGAGCCAATGCAGGATCGAAGTAAGGTGCCTCCACTGCCGGTCGCAAGAGAAACCAGCCAATAAATTCCTGGCTCGACTTTTCAATTACTGCCCAGAATCCGTAATCCTTATATTTTTCATAGTAGGCAAGATATCTGGGTAGAGTTCGAGTTTTAATGACTGCATAATCATTTGGTCGATTGGCTTCTGGTGTAAAACGAACAACATCAGGATCGCTGTTTAATTCAAATAAATTACTAGCATCATCTTCTGTAAGTTGACGCAGAATCAATCGCTCCGTTTCTAAGAAAATCTTCATAGTCTCGATCGTCTTCTGCCTATAAGGGAATCCGACTGTACCAGACTCTGAGCACAGCATCGCCTATCACCGCCGCCAAACATCGCACAGTCATTCTTGCCCTATCTCTTGATTGGTGAATCGCTCCTTTAACTGCCTCAGAATCGGGATTTTCTTGTATTGCTCAGGGCGTATAGTATCCCAATCCAATCCAGTTGGGCGTGGGTAAGATGTGTTTGTTTCAATCATCTCTTCTGGGGTGACAATCCAGTTGAGTGCCCAATCGTGCAGTTGCATCGGCAAACGCTCCTCTTCAACAATCTGCAATGGATGCACGGTTGTCACTATTGGAGTGTCTGGCTGCACCAACCCAAACTCATAAAGCATAGCCAGTTCCAAGTCGGCAAATCCTGCCCCTTTGCCAGTCCGACCCCCATTGCGCGTCACTGCAACACAGCCCACCATCACTAAATCGATCGCCTGCATCTCCTCAAAACTCACCAATCGCCCATAAGTCAGTGCCTTGCGCGCGATCGCAGCCTCTTCAAGCGGGATGTTACGTTGCTGTAAATCCTCAGCCGTCAATTCCACAAAGCAACGGGTACTCGTCAAGCGCGGTACGGCCATGTACAGGCGTTTTCCATCTTGCAACACACGCAACCTTACCGGAATTTGCGGTGAGTCTGGATTGCACTTAATCGCCTTTGCACGCTGCCAAATCGGTAAAGCTGCCAGCCATTGGGCCGCCTTTTGGGCACCGACAAAGTTCGGAATATGACCGAATGGGTCACGGATGGCTGCTCCCTGTTGTTTTAGCAACGACCAAATCTCCGCCCTCAAACTATCTTTATCAGGATGGTAACCGCTCCAATTTGTCTTGACATTGTTAGACATTTATCACACCAATTGTTCTACTTGGCGACTTGCTGGCGATAGACATTGGGGGTTACTTGCAGAGTCTTGCGAAACACGGTTGTCATGTGGCTTTGATTGCCAAAACCAGCTTCGTAGGCAATGTCAGCAATTGACAGACTCGGTTCGCGCAATAATTTTTTGGCTCGTTCGACGCGACATTGCAGGACATATTGGTAAGGAGGTATTCCTGTTGTTGCTTTAAACGCATGGGCAAAGTAATAGGGACTCAATCCAACAATTCCAGCAATTCCATCAAGACTTAGCTCACTTTGAAGATTGTCTTGAATATACTCGATCACTGTTTTAAGCTTCTTGAGGACTAAGAAATCGGGGACGCGCTTCAGTTGACCGGAGACATTTGACCTGTGACGAATAATGTGTTCCATGATGAGTGTCGCCACTGACTCTAGATAGAGCGCTCCACCAATATGTTTATCTGGAAAAAACTCTCGAACCGCTTGAGCCAAACCTAAGCCTTTAGCACTTGCCTGAACCTGACCTGGCACTAGCTCAACGTCTTTGCCACTAGTGTACTCAGCTACAATTCGAGAGGCTAGCGATCGCTTGTAAGCCAGGATGATGAAGGGACCAGCCGTTTCGATAGAGCGATAGGTGCTTGCTTCGGGTACAACATCGAAGCCACCCGGTTGGGACTGATAAGTCTCTAGCTTATCGGAGTTAAAGGCTGCAACTCCATGACCTACCTCGAACCGAGTCGAAATCAGCTCAAACGGAGGGGTGATATTAACTTCTAAGTTCCCTCGCGGAACTAGAGCAACAATCAAATTCGGCGTTTCTATCCAGTGCCCCCACTTCGGTAGCTGGCATAGCGGTGCTTGGTCAAGAGGCATCTTGCGCTCTGCTGATGTAAATATCTCTTCTCTCAGGAAGTCCACAGTCATCGATTCTCTTGAACCACTGCTCGGTTTAACAATAGCAGATGCCTCGTCAGATAGACTGTTGTACGACTGGCACATTGGCAGAACCCGCAAGAACTGAAAAGACAGCTTAAATCCTTACCTGTATAGTTGGCTTCATTGAGTTTGTTGAGGGATATGCAGTAGCTAATGAATACAGGTTTGATTCCGATATCAACACTCTTTATTGGATTGAATGGTATCACCGCCTTTGCACTTTCCTATATTGCAGCGACGGAACGGACAAGAGCGAGAGTTTGGCACGGCGAGTCAAAGGAGGACGTTGCCACACAACCCGATCCGCTTGCCAATCCGAGTGCTTGGGCGGCTACGATTGAGCGTCTGAGTCAAAAGCTTTCAGTTGGAAACGTTCAAGATAATGGCGTTTTACAGCGTAAGGTACGCGCTCACGGGAATTTTGCCGAATATGTGCCGCATGGATTGCTTTTCGTCGTGGCGCTTGAGTTAATGAAAGCTCATGTATGGCTGGTATGGCTTCTTGGCGGTACACTCACGGTCGCTCGAATTGCTCACGCCTACGGATTGATTAGGAAATATGGTCCTTCTATAGGGCGAGCAACGGGATTTTTCCTAACTTGGTTTGTCTACATCGTCGGCAGCATAGCCTGTCTCTACTACAGCGCTAGAAGTTTGATTTGACGAGGACTTTTGCAAGAGGTCTACTCTACAGCTAAGTAGATGGGTAGAGATAAACGTAATTGATGGGAGCTGTTAGTAGTTAATGGTTAGTACTTAGTGGGGAATGTCTATTAACCAACTACTACCCACGCGTCAATTCTCAACAACATAGGTTGTTAATTTTCATCTCACCTCCAAAGAGAAATACGTGTGGTTGAACTATTGCGAAATGACAGCGAGAACTGAAAACGACGTTTTTAGAGAATATGTGCGAACATTAGCCAAGAAAATGTCAAAGAAGGGGGCATCAAACTCCCTTCTTTGACCCGCATTCCTCTCAGCGCTCACCCTAAAAGGTTACGGCGTGAGGCTCCTGCGGGATTATCTGAATAAATTTTGGGGTTTGGACTACGTATGGTTGCGATGAAAAATCTACGTTACGTCATTGGGATAGATATTGGCACCACAAGTACAAAAGCCGTTCTGTTTACCGAAAAAGGCGATACAGTCCGTGCCCATGCCGTGGAGTATCCCTTGTACGCATCCACTCCCGGCGCAGCGGAACAAGACCCTCAAGAAATCTTATCAGCAGTTATCAAAACGGTAAGGATAGTCATTGCTAGCAGTGGTATTGACCCGGCTCAATTGAGCTGTTTGTCCTTTAGTGCCGCCATGCATAGTTTAATTGCTGTTAATGCCGAGGGAAAAGCGCTGACTAAAAGCATTACTTGGGCAGATAATCGCAGTGCAAAATGGGCGGAAAAAATCAAGCAAGAGCAGCACGGGCACGAAATTTATTTGAGGACGGGAACGCCGATTCATCCGATGTCCCCGTTTGTGAAACTTGTTTGGTTACGAAATGACCATCCAAAACTCTTTGAACGGACGGCTAAGTTTATTTCAATCAAAGAGTTTGTTTTTTATCGATTCTTCCAACAGTATGTCGTCGATTATTCAATTGCTTCGGCGACAGGTTTGCTTAACTTAAAAGCCCTCGCCTGGGATGAGGAAGCGCTGGAAATTGCTGGCATCAGGTCAGCACAGTTATCAGAATTGGTGCCAACAACTCACATTTTGAAACCAATCCAGGCGGAATTTGCTGAAGCAATGGGAATTGGGGCGGATACACCAACGGTAATCGGTGCGAGTGATGGAGTGTTGTCTAATCTAGGTGTGGGAGCGATCGCACCAGGAGTCGTCGCTGTTACCGTTGGCACAAGTGGTGCCGTTCGTGCAGTTGTGGAGCGCCCAATAACAGATCCCCAAGAGCGGCTATTCTGCTATGCCCTGACTGAGAACCACTGGGTAGTTGGTGGTGCTGTTAACAACGGTGGGATTGCCTTGCGCTGGGTGCGCGACCAGCTAACACATACGGAAGTCAGGGCAGCCCAGCGACTGGGTAAAGACCCCTACGATTTAATAACAATGCTTGCTGACACCGTTCCACCAGGATCGGAGGGACTTATCTTCCACCCCTACTTAATGGGTGAGCGATCGCCACTTTGGGATGCCAACGCCAGAGGCTCATTTTTCGGTATCAGTTTGCGCCATACCAAAGCCCATTTAGTACGAGCCGTATTAGAAGGTATTGTGTTCAATTTGTTCCTTGTTTTAGAAGCACTACAAACTTTCACAGGCAAAGCCAAAAGAATTCAAGCAACAGGTGGCTTTGCCCGCTCAAGTCTTTGGAGACAAATGATGGCAGATGTCTTTGATCAAGAAGTCACTGTACCAGAACAATATGAAAGTTCTTGTCTTGGGGCTGCGGTATTAGGACTTTATGCTCTAAAAGAAATCTCCTCGTTAAATATCGTCTCCGATATGATTGGCGAAACTCATCGCCATCAACCCATTGCCGCTAATGTAGAGACTTATAAAAAGATTCTCCCAATCTATACTCGCGTCCTGCAAAACCTTAAAGGAGAATACGAAAGTATCGCCCGACTCCAAGCAGAATTAACAAACCACTAAGGAAATGGACATAAATAAACGTGGCTGAGGCAAGTAATCAGAATACAGGAGTCAGGAGAAGGTGGCTAAAAACTTGATGAAGTAAGCATTTCAGTGGGAATATCGTTGGCTCCTGGCTCCTTTATAGTTATCTACGGAGTTTTACTTAGGACTACTGAAAAAAGATGCTTAGAAAAATTGAAGTGGTTCCACACAATCCCAACTGGTCTCAGCTGTTTAAGGTAGAGGCAGAGAAGATTGCTGCTGTTTTGGGACAGGAAGTTATCGCTATCCATCACATTGGCAGCACGGCGATTCTGACGCTCAGCGCTAAACCGATCATTGATCTATTGGTCGAAGTGCATCGCATCGAGAAGATTGACGACTTCAACAGTGCCATGATGAAACTTGGATACCAGCCCAAGGGAGAATATGGTATCCCTGGAAGGCGATTTTTTACCAAGGGTGGCGACACAACGCGATCTCATCACGTTCATACGTTTCAAACCAGAAATCCTGAAGTAGAGCGCCATCTAAACTTCAGAGATTATCTGATTGGACACCCCGACGCAGCACAAGCCTACAGTGATTTAAAGGAAAAACTGGCAAAACAGTTTCCAACAGATATCGAGGGCTATCAGGAAGGAAAACGCGGGTTCATTGAAGAAATAGACTGTAGGGCTAAAGCCTGGAGGGGGCGATCGCAATCATTATAATTTTTCTTAAGTCAATATGAATTTTTAAGCCACAGAAAAACACATATTGACTGTTGATGATGAGCAAGTGCCCATTGTATTAGCAGGTATACAGTGCTTAATAGCAATATATCAATATATAAAGAGGTAAATTCTTACCAAAATCTGATGGAAGAAGACATCACCGACAATCCGGAACCATCCAGCCAGAAGAGTTGTACGGAACTTGCCTAGAAAATTGTTCAGCCTCAGTTCCAGCAATCTTACAAAAGATGAAGCAGAATGTTACAGAGAAATTTCGGAAATAATCAGGAAAAAGCCTCAGACGCTATGAAAGCATTAGTAGAGCCAGCTTACTCCCAAGCAATTAGATTGATTCGTTGTTTGTGACGGTAAGCCATCAGCAATAGGGTAGCTTTGACCCATAAAGCAACACGGTGCAGTTGCATGAGCAAGCATACACGGGTGACGAAGACTTATTGGATGAAAGCAGCGGTTCATGCCTTCTTAAATGGCACAACTATCTTTGCTGTAAAACTTGATTATGTCTCAGGGGAGTTAGCAGGGGCGGCGATTTTCCCTCTTAATTACTATGCTGCTAGACCTGTGTTTACTCGCACTGAGAAGCCTATAGGTAAATTTGCTTTCTCGCTTGCGTGAAAGTGCCGTATTGATGTTACGATTCCCAAGAGTACCGTAGGTAAAGCGGGAATTGTCGAGGCGCGATATAATGTCGCGTCTGTGTGAGGAGAGTTCGACAAAGGAATGGAAAGTCTGTGGTTGATGCAAAATTATCTTCTGGGCGGTCGTTAAACCCGACTGGTCCTAGACTCCTGACGTTACTGACAGTTGGGTTGAGCTTGGGAGCATTTACTCTGGATTGGACAGCGGGGCGCTCAATCCTATCAAATACCTCGATGACCTTACCGCTGTTAATATGTGCCTTGATTACCGCTGCGCTGGGGTATTGGGCAGTCCCTCTTTTACAAGCTCTCAAGGTAGGGCAGATTATCCGCGAGGATGGCCCTCAAACCCATTTACGAAAAGCAGGCACCCCGACGATGGGGGGGCTGTTTTTTGTTCCAGTGGCAGTAGCTGTTGCTCTGATGTGGTCAGGATTACTTATCAGAGGGCAAGACTTTGTCTCTGTACTAGCCGTATCAGCTGTGACCCTTGGATATGCAGCAATTGGTTTACTGGATGATTGGCAAATTGTCCAACGCCGCTCGAATAAAGGAATTTCGCCCCGATTGAAACTGACGCTACAAATTGCCGTTGGTTCCCTGTTTTGTCTATGGCTAGCTTGGAGTCAGCCAGCCAGTATTACAGCAATTAACCTGCCTTTAAATTTAGTCTTACCGTTAGGTCTACTGTTTTGGCCGTTGGCTGTATTTGTGCTGGTGGCGGAAAGTAATGCCACAAATCTCACGGATGGTGTAGATGGGCTAGCGGCTGGTACCTGTGCGATCGCTCTTTTGGGACTCGCCGCAGTCATGGCCCCAACGTCACCAGGTTTAATGATTTTCTGTGCCTGTATGAGTGGCAGTTCCCTCGGCTTTGTTGCTCATAACCGCAACCCAGCGACAGTTTTTATGGGTGATACAGGTTCTCTGGCACTAGGAGGGGCACTGGCAGCAGTAGGTCTTTTGAGCCAGAACCTCTGGGGCTTATTTATCCTCAGCGGTATTTTCTTTGTGGAATCCATCTCGGTGATTGCCCAAGTGGCTTACTACAAAGCGACGAAAGATGCGAATGGTATCGGCAAGCGTCTGTTTAAGATGTCGCCGTTTCATAACCATCTCGAACTCACGGGCTGGACGGAAACACAGATTGTTGGCGCGTTTTACTTGACTAACGCTGTTCTGGCGTTGTTGTGTTTAGCAGTGAATCAATAGGTTGGTTAATGGCTAATGGCTAATGTTAAGAAAAAGACAATTAGCCATTAGCAATGAAGCAGAGATTCTTGCCCAAAACAAGCGTAATTGTTCCGGTCTACAATGGCGAAGCTGACCTACCTGAGCTGATTAACTGTTTGCAGGCGCAGACTTATCCAGGTGACCGGGTAGAGTATCTGCTGGTGGATAATGGTAGTAGCGATCGCACCGCTAGTGTGATCCAAACAGCTATTCAAGAGACCGCATCCCTTGGAATAACGCTCCGATACCTCCAGGAAAACAAAATCCAAAGCTCTTATGCCGCCCGCAACACTGGTATTAGAGCCGTAAAGAGCGAAATTCTCGCTTTCACCGACGCCGATTGTCGTCCCCAACCTGATTGGTTAGAGTCTCTCATCCTGCCCTTTGCCGACTCAGCGGTAGGTGTTGTAGTTGGTGAAATCGTCGCTTTGCCGGGTAAAAGCTTACTGGAAAAACACGCCGACCGCCATAATGTTTTGTCCCAGCAACACACTTTAGAGCATCCTTTTTGCCCATACGGTCAAACGGCTAACCTGGCAATTCGGCGACAGGTACTCGAACAGGTAGGGTTGTTCCGCCCTTACCTAAATACTGGCGGTGATGCCGATATGTGCTGGCGCATCCAACGCGGCAGTAACTGGACGCTGCATTTTGCCCCTACAGCCGTTGTTCGACATCGGCACCGTTCGACTCTCAAGGAATATCAGAGTCAATGGCGTCGCTATGGCCGCTCTAACCGATACTTGCATGAACTGCACGGCGTCGAGTTGATGCGTGAAAAAACTACCCAAGACTATCTGTATTTACTCGGTCGCTGGCTGGTGAAGGAATTACCGATTAATAGTATGAAAGCGATCGCCCACAAAACCCCTGCGATCGACATCATCAGTACACCCATTGGTCTTTTTGGTGCCTGGGCGCGTACTGCTGGACAACGAGAAGCCCAACTGCCAGAAAAAGCGAGGGAAATTGAATGGCTACAAAATGTGCAAGGTGTTGGCGACCATCAGCCTCTTGAGTAACAGAAGTAAACAATTTCCGTTAAATTGAAAGGAGTAGCGGCAAGGGAAGATAGATGTCAGCACAACTGTTACTGGTAGACGACGAACCAGGAGTACGTGTATCGGTCAAAGAATATTTGCAAGAAGTTGGTGGTTTTACCGTACAAGTTGCCAGTAATGCCAATGAAGCTTTGCAGATGTTGGAGCAAAAAACACCTGACCTTGTAATTTCTGACGTCATGATGCCCCAAGTGGATGGGTTTCAGTTTTTGAAGAAGCTGCGAGAAGACCCTCGATTTAAGTCGCTACCTGTCGTGTTTCTCACGGCTAGAGGCATGACCTCAGACCGCATTCAGGGTTATCATGCGGGTGTTGATGCCTACCTGCCAAAGCCTTTTGACCCCGATGAATTAGTCGCGATAGTTGAAAACTTGTTGGAGCGTCGGACGACAACCTCTGGAGAAAGCACCGCTGGTACAGAGCTTGAGCAAATTGCACAGCAGATTGCCGCAATTCGGGCAATGTTAGACCAACGGGGTGGTGTTGCTCAAACGCCTCCACCAATTCGGATTGACTTTACGCCGCGAGAGCAGAGCGTTTTGGATTTGGTGGCACAAGGGCTGATGAATAAAGAAATCGCTCGACGCCTGGAAACCAGCGTCCGCAACGTTGAGAAGTATGTCAGCCGCTTGTTTAGCAAAACCGGGACAAATAGCCGTACCGAGCTGGTACGCTACGCTCTCGAACATGGTTTGACGAAGTAAGACCCAGTAGCGGAAAAGGAAGATAGATGTCAGCACAACTGTTACTGGTAGACGACGAACCGGGAGTACGTATATCGGTCAAAGAATATTTGCAAGAAGTTGGTGGTTATACCGTACAGGTTGCCAGTGACGCCAATGAGGCTTGGCAGATGTTGGAGCAAAAAACACCTGACCTTGTAATTTCTGACATCATGATGCCCCAGGTTGATGGGTATGAGTTCCTGAAGAAGCTGCGAGATGACCCTCGCTTTAAGGCGCTACCTGTCGTATTTCTCACTGCCAGAGGCATGACTTCAGACCGCATTCAGGGGTACAAAGTCGGCTGTGATATTTACCTGCCGAAACCTTTTGACCCTGACGAATTAGTTGTCATTGTTGAGAGATTATTGGCACGTCCCGCCATTGGCAGCACAGAGCTTGATGATATTGCTCGGCAGATTGCTGAAATCCGGCAGATGTTAAAGCAGGGAAGTGGGATCGTTCAACAACAATTCTCGACCCACATTAAACTTACGCCGCGAGAGCAGAGTGTCTTAGATTTGGTGGCACAAGGGTTGATGAATAAAGAAATTGCTCGACGCTTGGAAATTGGTGTCCGCAACGTCGAGAAGTATGTCAGCCGCTTGTTTGACGCAACGGGAACTAATAGCCGTACTGAGTTGGTACGCTACGCTCTTGAACACGGCTTAACCAAATAAATAGTTGCCTCTTTTTGATTCAGTCTTTTTATGTTTAGCGGCGCTCAATAGCGCTCTTAATGGTGGTATACTCAAAAAGAGTAAACATTGCACAGTCTCATCGGTGCCAACCTTGCTCAATGAAATAAATTTGCAGAGTTGGAAGTGCAAATACTATCACTGATGGTCGTTTGGAATTAACCCTGAAGTGAAATTTTTATGTGTCACCAAAGGCGAGACACTTCGCCTGAATCAAGCGGTACTTTCTTTTTAGAACTCCAGCTACACCGAGTTCAGGTCTGGCAGATCGGTATGTACAAGCTCTATTAGCGTGGGTAGAGCTAGAGCTTGTAATCGATAAAAAGCTGAATTAAAGAACAGCCCCCTACGAGCCAACTTTGCTTGCGAGATTTTTGTCGAATAATAAATCTCAAACGTTCAAGTAGGTCTCAGAGTCTTTTAGTATCTGACGGCTGTTCATTCTGTATTCAGTTTTTTTTTCCTGTTTCGCAATACTTAACTTGAATGTAAACAGTCCCCAAGAACGGGCTGTAACTTTTGTATGACTACTTTGAAAATACGCCCCTCCATAACTGGGGCTAACTCTCATGCGTTAGCGTTTGCAGAGCGTCGTGTGACCTCTGCTAGGCTCTTTGCAGACATCGCTGATTTAGTCAAACTTAATGATGCGACAGGTCAGTTGGATGAAGACACCTTGGTTTGCGAGTTGCAAAGGTTCTTTAACGCACCTCATGTAGATAGAGCGCGTGATTTGCACTTATGGAAGGATACTCGCGGTAAATTAACTGGCTTTGGGCAATTGTTGATTTCTGAGCAGAAGGATGCGATTGAGGGTTGCCTGTACTTTGACGTTCATCC
>DATNPI010000729.1:0-3621 GCA_036703325.1 Coleofasciculaceae cyanobacterium | reverse complement strand
TAGGCATCGAGAAAGCAAAAAGGGCTTTTAAAGTAAGGGAATGGACGCAAGAATATCTAGCTAGTGAGGTAGGGCTGGAAACTCGCCAGCCAATTTGGAAGTTTTTTACAGGGAAGCCGATTGAGCGTCAGAGCTTCATGGAGATCTGCTTTCAACTCGGTTTGGATTGGCAAGAGATTGCTGAGCTACCGACAGGAGGCGCAGTAACGGAAAAAAAGCTCGATTGGGACAACTGCCAGGATATCGATGCCTTGGTGGAAATGGTGCGAAAGCAAAGAAGCGATAAAATTCAAGCCCAGTGCGCCACGATGCGGTTGTTAGATATTTCTCAACCGATTGAGCTAGAAGATATTTATGTTGATGTCAATATTCAAAATAATATTACAAGTCAAAGATGGTTAGATATCTTTGAATTACAAGGCTTTTCAAAAGAATTCGACCGCTTTCCTTGGGATCAAGTCTCTTTGGAACTAGTTCCAGCGATGCAGGCAGTGGTAACCTATCCCAAACTGATGGTGCTAGGCAACCCAGGGTCTGGTAAAACCACATTTTTACAACATATCGGCACGCAATGCAATCAAGGCAAGTTGCTATCAGGCCGGATTCCTATTTTTATACGATTAAAAAATTTTGCTGAGGATGCCAGAGAAACAGGGGATTTTAGTTTATTGAACTATATCACTCAAGAGCTTGCTTACTTCGGCACTTGTGACCAGCAAATCCAAACATTACTCGCTCATGGCAGAGTGTTGATTCTACTGGATGGCTTGGATGAAATTCCAGAAGAAGATAGCGCCGAAATCGTGAAAAAAATTCGCAAGTTATCTGAGGAGTATTACAAAAATCAGTTTATTATCACCTGTCGGATTGGTACCCAGCAGTATCGGTTTGACTCATTCACCGATATTGAAATTGCCGATTTTGACTCCTCCCAAATTGAAGCCTTTGTCCAAAAGTGGTTTGTCAAAGTTGGTAGGAATTCCACCGAACAAGCACAAGTCAAGGCTCGTCAGTTCATGCAAAAGTTGCAGTTATCAGAAAATCGGCAAATTCGAGAACTCGCCGTAACGCCACTTTTGCTCAACCTCGTTTGTTGTGTTTTTCAAGCCCGCTCAAACTTTCCAGCTAGACAAATCGAACTTTACAAGCAAGGATTGGACATTTTGCTCAATCGCTGGGATGAAGTGAGGAGCATTAAACGGAATGAAATTTATTATCATTTGTCTTTACCCCAGAAGCTTAAACTGCTGAGCCAGATTGCCGCCATCACCTTTAAACAGGAACGTTACTGTTTTACAAAAAGCAATGTCCGGCAATACATCATGGAGTATCTCCGTAACTTACCCATTGCCCAAGCCTCTGATCCTGAGGTAGTGCAACTTAATAGTGAGGCAGTGCTGAAATCGCTCTTAGCACAAGGACTACTGGTGGAGCAGGCGCGGGGGATTTACTCGTTCTCGCATCTCACGTTTCAAGAGTATTTAACGGCTAGAAACATTGTTACTAGTCCTGAACCAGAGATATTAAAAGAAAAACTGATCGAGTTGGTCAGCCATGTGACCGAACCCCGTTGGCGCAAAGTCTTTTTACTCACAGCTGGTATGTTGGGTAATGCCCCTGACCTGCTGCAGTTTATGAAGCAACAGATTGATGCGCTTGTTGGCGCTGATGAGCAATTGCAGCAGTTCCTGATCTGGCTCAACCAGAAGTCCCTTTCCGTCGAGGCTCCCTACAAAGCAGCAGCTATTCGTGCCTTTTACCTGACACTGGTTCTTCCTCGCGATCTGAGCATAGCCCGTGACCTGACTCTCTCGCTTGCCATCGATCCCAGGCTTGCTGGTAATCTTGCCACTGATTTGACCGTAGATCTGGCTCTTAACCGTGCGCTATCCCTCAGCCTTGCCCTGGTAGCTGACCCAACTCTGGATCGAGTCCTTGCCCTAAGTTTTGCCCTGACTTATGACATAGATATTTTCTGTGACTGTGAGTTCGAGCAATCGCTGCAACAACTCAAAAAACAACTACCTGCCCCAAATCAAGGCACAGAAAACTTGAAGAAATGGTGGAACGCTAACGGTCAGACTTGGGTTGAGAAATTGAGGTCTCTGATGCTTCGGTGTCGCAATATAGGTCATCAATGGCAGTTCAACGAGAAGCAAAAGGAATTACTCAAGCAGTACTACGCTGCCAACGAGTTGCTGGTGGATTGCCTCAAGGTCCCTTGTGAAGTCACTCCCACTGTGCGAGAGGAGATTTCGGAAACGTTGTTGTTGCCCATCACGAGAACATCAGATGGTGCATCGGATACAAGGGTATATTTAGCTACAGGTAATGTGGTGAAGCTATGGTAGCCACTTATGATGTACCCCTTGTTGTCTTTTCGGTGGCGATCGCATTCATCGCCTCTTACACAGCACTGGATCTGGCTGGACGCGTGGAGGTGACTACTGGGCAAGCGCGGTCTCTGTGGCTCTTGGTTGGCGCGATCGCCCTGGGAATTGGTATCTGGTCAACGCACTTCATCGGGATATTGGCTTATAAGCTGCCGATCCCCATAACTCACGACCTCTCAATTGTCTTAGCCTCAATGGGGGTGGCAATTGTTACCTCTGGAGGAGCGCTCTGCATCGTCAGCCGTCAGAAGGTGGCGACGCTTGGGTTGCTCTTTGGGGGCGTTTTTATGGGGCTTGGGATTGCTGCCATGCACTACATAGGTATGGCTGCAATGCAACTGCAGGCGAAAGCAAGGTACGATCCAAACCTGGTTGCACTCTCTGTCGTGATTGCGATTTGTGCATCCCTCATTGCCCTAAAGCTGGCGTTCCATCTGCGCTCCCAGACGATGCTGACTGGGAGTGTGTGGAAGCTCGGCGGTGCGATGGTTATGGGAGGTGCTATTGCCGGGATGCACTATACAGCAATGGCGGCGGTCAGCTTTCAGCCCACTGACCAAGTGCTACAGCCCGTTCATGGCTTGAACAACTCTTTACTGGCGACTGCAATTGGAATTGCGACTTTGGTCATCCTGAAGCTAACGGATCTGACTAGCTTTTTCGATCAGCGCCTGGGTGCCGAAACCGCCAGAGCCGAGGCAGTGTGCGAGAGCGAAGAGCGCTTCCGCTCGTTGGTGCAAAATGCATCTGATATTATTGCGGTTTTGGCAGCAGATGGCATTATTTGCTACACAAGTCTATCCGTCAAAAATATTCTGGGTTATGAACCCGAGGATTTGCTTGGCAAAAAGGCTTTTGAACTCGTCCATCCTGACGCTCGCGCCAAGGCAGAAAGCCTGTTGAGGGAAGCCCTCGATTATTCTAACACCAACATCACAGCTGAGTTTCGTTTACAGCACGCAGATGGTTCGTGGCGAGATTTTGAAGTGCTAGTCAATAATCTACTAGGTGAGCCGAGTGTGGCTGGTATTGTTACCACTTGCCGCGACATCACCGACCGCAAGCAGACCCAGGAGGCGCTGCGCTTGTCGCAACAGATGCTGCAGTTAGTGATGGATAACATTCCGCAATTTATCTTCTGGAAGGATAGGAACTGTGTCTTCTTAGGTTGCAATCGTAACTTTGCACAACTCGTGGGCGTTGGCAGTCCAGAGAATATTGTTGGCAA
>DATNPI010000725.1:0-2980 GCA_036703325.1 Coleofasciculaceae cyanobacterium | reverse complement strand
TGGCTTTCACCTCCCCAATGGTGCCTTTCGCTCTCCTGATGCTTCTTGGATACGTCAAGAGCGATGGGACGCACTCACTCCAGAACAACGAAAAGGCTTTGCCCCTTTGTGTCCTGACTTTGTGCTAGAACTGCGTTCTGAAAGTGACAACATGGAACCCCTGCGAGCCAAGATGAGGGAATACATGGCAAATGGTGCTCGTTTGGGTTGGTTGATTGACCGGAAAAATAAGAAAGTGGAGATTTATCGGCAAGGTCAGGAAGTGGAAGTGTTGGATAATCCTAGTACTTTGTCAGACGAAGATGTTTTACCAGGGTTTGTCTTGGATTTAACGGAAGTTTGGAGCTAGCGTTTGCAAACGCTAGGTAATTCTACGGTGACGGGCGATAGCCAAGCGCTGCCACCTTACGACGGATCGCACTTTGCCACAACGATCACCTCTCTCTGTTTAAAGCGATCGCATCTTTCCCTCAATTGTTTTGGGCGATTTGCTTCCCTTGTTCGCTGCACGGCGTCGGCATCCACTCGAATATCCAAGGCGATTGAGGGGAAGATAGAATTGACAATATCCAGCTACAGCCAGGTAAGACCATGACTACTCAGCGAGTGACAATTGAGCTTCCTGAACCTGTCTTCCGTCAACTGGCTCGTATCGCTGAAGCAACGCAACAGCCTGTGGAAGTGCTGGCTGCTCAAAGTGTTGTTAGCAATCTGCCACCCTCTGTAGAAAACGCTCCACCGGAGATGCAGCTGGAATTGCTGAAGATACAAACCCTCAGTATTGAGGAACTCAAGAGCGTCGCCCATGCCAACGTGGAACCGAGCCAACATGAGCGTCATGTCGAGCTGTTAGAGAAGAATCAAGAAGGTTCACTGACTCCAGAGGAACGGCAGGAGTTGACGGACTTACGAGTCGCTGCCGATCGCCTGATGCTCCTTAGAGCGTATGCTTGGTCTGTTTTACGCTGGCGGGGACATCGGATACCCCCCTTAGTGGCTGCTGTAAACTCTGACAGCAAAAGGGAGTGAACGTGCCAGCAAGAGACCTCTATCATCAAGTTGTAAAACAGGCGCTCATCAATGCTAACTGGACGATTACCAATGACCCATTCCCCTTAACTTGGGCTAAGAGAAACCTATCTATCGATCTCGGTGCAGAACAGTTAATAGCTGCCGAACAACGGGAGCGCAAAATAGCTGTTGAGGTTAAAAGTTTCTTGAGAGAGTCTAGAGTTGCGGATTTAGAGCAGGCTTTGGGACAATACATTCTTTATGATGACATCTTAAAACGTACTGAGCCAGAAAGAGAGCTGTATCTTGCTATGCCCTTGAGTGCTTTTGCAGAGCTTTTTGAAGGAGAGCAGTTTGCTCAGATATTGTTAGAAAATAACCGTCTAAAACTTCTTGTTTTCAACCCATACTCAGAGGAGATTGTACAATGGCTTCCTTAGAGAATTACCGTAAAATTGTTAAGCAGCTCCTTACTGAATATGCTCAGATTCCAGCATCTGATAATGAGGTGCAAAATGAAACGATTTTTGATTCAGAACATGACCGCTATATGTTGCTGTCTTTAGGTTGGTCTAAGGGGCGACGCATCCACCATTGCGTTATGCATATTGATATTATTGACGGTCAGGTTTGGATTCAAGCGAATAATACCGATCGCCTCATCGCTGAGGAGTTAGTTGCAGCAGGAATTCCTCCAGAAGCTATTGTCTTAGGGCTTCAACCGCCTGAAGTTAGACGCTATACGGCTTACGGAGTACCCCGTTCTCAAAAGCAGCAAGAATCATTGCAGGTATGATGGCGTTTGCTCTGGGTGTAGACGATCTAAGCCACAGGGCGATCGCATCTTTACAGCCTACCTCTAGCTAGCGACTTGGCTGCAAGATGAAATATCGCGCAATAATCAGAGTCACAACGAGAGTTAGATAAAATGGATAGATGGAAAATGAGAGACTAGCTTGATATAGAGCTTTGACAACGTCGAAGCCGCGCATTGGTTTCAATATGAACAAATCATCCTCTTTTGCATTGCCTGTGTGCAAAGACTTGATGAAGTTATTGTAGATGTCTCGAAAGGCGCGTTCCTGAGCCAAGTAATAAGCATCTAAAACGCAGAAAAGTTACCATCTGGCAAAGACGTTCCACCGGAACGTCTCTACTAAATTCCTATCTGTCCTAACCGCCTTAGCGGTTGCTATACAATTTGGCTCATAAAATCGCTATCGTCCATACGAGCCTCTGTACTGTTGGCGATGCTCCTGCATTAGCAACAGCGTGGTATGCAGCAACTTATCGAAGAAATCGCAACTGAATAGGCTGCTAGACGCTGTTATTCTAATAGCCAGCCAAATACAACCCCTACGGTCAGCTGTAGTTCGCTGGCAAAGGAGGGGACGGGAAGCTGCTCTTCCGGCTCGTCAAACACCTCTGGTTGTTGGTTTGGTTGATAAACAAATATTGTCTGCTCGTCCGGGTCGATTAGCCAGCCCATTTGCGTCTCATGTTTAAGACTATGCAGAATTTTTTTCGTGACTTTCGTAGCGCTTTGGTCTGGAGATAGGATTTCAATTATCCAATCAGGAGCCGCTTGAAAAACGTTAGCAATTGCGCCACTCTCATCGCGGGGAATTCGATTCCAAACAAATACAGAAACATCAGGTACAATTGACCTTCTAGCAAAGGTACACCGCAGTTCTGAAAATGCCCGTGCAATCCGCTTAGGTTTTACCACTGCATTAATAGTAGTGGACAGTTCAGTCTGAATCGAGCTGTGTTTCCCTTGGGGCATTGGCTTTTGAATAATTTGACCGTCAATGTACTCGCTGGCGGGTTCGGTTTCGGGTTGCTTCAGAAACTCTTCCAAAGTCAAAGGTTTAGTGGGCGTTTGTACCATTTGAGGTGACCTCTAGTTGCACTGGATGCTGATATAGCCAGGTAGGGTGGGTATTGGTTGAGCGATAGCGAAGCGCTG
>DATNPI010000710.1:0-3739 GCA_036703325.1 Coleofasciculaceae cyanobacterium | reverse complement strand
GTGAAATCCACTGACAAAACCAAAGACTCATCCTCCTCAGGTGCCAGTGGCGATGCAAAATCTACTGACAAAACCGAAGACTCATCCTCCTCAGGTGCCACAGGGGATGTAAAATCTACTGACAAAGCCAAGGACTCATCTACATCAGAGAAATCTGAGAAGTCTGAAGCACCTAGCAAATCCGATACTAAGTCCTCACCTAGTAAGACTAACAACTAGTTAACGACAGAGAACTGCCAGAGGAGTGTGCACAAAACTCCTCTGGCACGTACCATCCCTCTGCTGTGTGCGTAGTTCATGGAGAACCTGCACCCTGGACACAAGCTTACCTAAAGCGTAAGCTCTGTGTCTTTTGGCGTTTCAAACAAACTGGTATTGGCACCTGATTGAAAGTGGTACAAGCTCTCAGTCCGATGGGGATTACACTCGATAAAGTAGCGGTATAGGTATTGGTTTATACTTCTACGAACTATGAGGATTTTATTGGTAGAGGATGATGAGCGCCTGACTGATGTCATTGCAGAAGACCTAACGGATCATCATTATGCGATCGAGGTTGCCTCTGATGGACAAAGCGGTTGGGAACTTGCGAATTCTTTTACCTATGACTTAATTTTGCTGGACGTTATGCTGCCTAAGCTCGATGGGATAACGTTCTGTCGGCAGCTGCGTTCCCAAGGCTGTAGCATCCCAATTTTGATGCTAACTGCGCGAGATACCATTACTGACAAGGTTATGGGACTAGATGCAGGAGCTGATGATTATCTTGTCAAACCCTTTGACTTACAGGAGTTATCAGCTCGCATTCGGGCTTTGCTCCGTCGGGGAGTTTCAGCTTTACCGCCTGTGTTGGAGTGGGAAGGTTTGCGTCTTGACCCTAGTACCTGTGAGGTTTTCTATAAAGAGCGCCTCGTGCCGCTCTCACCCAAGGAATATTCTCTGCTAGAGTTTTTCCTACGCAACCGCCGTCGCGTGTTTAGCCGCGCTCAGATTCTCGAACACCTCTGGTCATTCGAGAGGCTACCAGAAGAAGCGACTGTTAAGGCTCACATCAGAAGTTTACGCCAAAAACTGGAATCAGTAGGAGCTCCGGGCGATTTGATTGAGACAGTCTATGGTTTGGGTTATCGCCTTAAACAAACCTCCTAAGCTCGTTGCCATAAGGAAAGCACCTACAAAAAGTTTTTCCCCTACTCCCCACTTTCATTGGTAGAACTCGATGTTTGAAGGTTTGCGCTGGCGTCTTTTGTTATCTCAGCTGATGGTAATGGCGGCAATTTTGAGCATCTTCGGCGTAGGGGTATATGTTTTTTTAAGCCGCAATCTCTATCGTCAACTGGACAAAAAACTGTTAACTTTAGCCCAATCAGCGGCTCCTTCTCTTGTAGAAGTAAAAGCTGAAGGAAGTCAACACGTTGAGCGGGTGGACGAAGTTCCCTGGCGCGATATTTTCAATCGGGACCAACAAAGCCTGGAATGGTTCAACGCGGAAGGTAAGCTCTTGGCAAGCAGAGGGGCACTTGGGCTTGCTGTTTCGCCAAAAGTTGGTCCCCATACCATACAGCGGATGCAAAAGCCGAATCAAGTTCGGACTTTTACTATTTCCGTCTTCAAAGATGGCTCGAACCGCGGCCATCCATCTCTAGAAGGCTATATTCGAGCTAGCCAATCCACGGAAGATGTAGAAACAGTCGAATACCAACTTCTTCTGGGATTGGGTATGGGAGGAATGATGACTCTGGGGTTGGTCGCGGTTGGCGGTCTTTGGCTGACTCACAAGGCGCTTGAGCCGATTGAGAAAAGTTTTCAGCAGCTTAAACAGTTTACAGCTGATGCTTCCCATGAGCTACGCGGTCCCTTAACTGTGATCCAAACGTCTGTTGAGGTGATGCGGAATCATCCTGAGCGAATTCATCCAAAGGATGCCAAGAAGTTAGCCTCCATTGCTAGTGCTACAAAGCAGATGAGCCATTTAGCACAAGACTTACTCTTTTTGGCTCGAACAGAAGCAGACGTGTCAACTCCTGGTGAGTGGAAACTGATTTGTGTCAATGACGTTTTGCTGAATTTGATGGAACTGTTTGAAGCATTGGCTCAAGAGAAAGAGATTTCTCTCAACTATGAGTGCATCGCGACGGTATCTGTTATGGGGGATGAAGTTCAACTGTCCCGTCTTGTTTCCAACCTACTAGAGAATGCCCTCCAATATACCCTTCCTGGAGGTCAAGTCATTCTTACTCTCACCAAATACAGTCGCTTTGGCATTGTCAGTGTTAAGGATACTGGCATCGGCATTGAGCAAGAAAATTTGCCGTATGTTTTCGATCGCTTCTGGCGTGCTGACAAAGCTCGATCGCGCCGAGAGGGAGGTACAGGTTTGGGACTGGCAATCGCTCAAGCGATCGCTAAACGTCATGGAGGAAAAATCACAGTCACTAGTGAGGTTGATGTCGGTAGCTGCTTTCAGGTACGTTTACCCGTGTGCAATAAATCCGACAATCAGGAGAATGAAGTGCAATCGAAAATCACACAAAAGGTAGATTAGGGCGACAATTTTGCCTTTTTGGCACGATTTTCCTTATACCACTGCGCCACAGCCGGACTCCATTGTTCAAAATGAAGATAGAGCAGTTCACAGAATTTCTGCGCTTCTAGCTGTGCGTCTTTTTTCCATCTCAGGTCTAAAAGATGCATAAGCGATCGCATATTGCACGAGAGTACAAAATGCTGTCTCGCGTCGAAAGGAATTAAGCCTCTAGCATGTTCTTCTGATAGCCCTTCGTCAATTCGTTTCTTATAGTGCTGGCACGCCTCTAGACACCACTTTCGGTCTTCCGCCCGTTGTTCTTCAGAATAGACATAATGCTTACCTTGGCGATTAGTGTATTTTCCAACAGGGCGCAGGTAGAAAACTTCTTCTACATCTTGCTCCATAAGAGCAACATTAACGATTCTCTGTCCTGTATAGCGGAAGGATTGGACATCAAAACTAACCCCGACACGATGAGTACGAACCTGTTGCATCATCGAGTGAGGAAAGTACCCAACATTAACGGTAATCTGGGGATGTTCTAGGGGGCCGTAGTGGCCGCGATCGCCTGATAATAAATGCTTAACAATCAGTTCACCGCAACGCTGCTCATCAGGCCATTGCTCTCGGCTATCCACAACATAATGTTCTGAATAATCTTGATGCATTGCTGCCCAAACAACTTGTTGCGGATTTGGCGTAGCAGCAATTACATCAACACAAAATCGTTCCATCTTCCCCTTAACCCATATATTGATATATCAACAATAGATGCCTCTTGAAAGCGCATCTACTGGTGTTAATTTATACCTTTGAAAAAATTACTTTTTCCGGTTGGTCTTGATATTTACCTCGCCGCTGCTCATAACTTACAGAGCAGGGATTTCCTGATAAAAATAGCAGCTGAACTACACCTTCATTGGCATAGATTCGGCAGTCAGCACTAGAAGAATTTGAAAATTCTAAAGTCAAGTGTCCGCGCCATCCTGCCTCAGCGGGAGTTAGGTTAGCAATTAATCCTACACGCGCATACGTGCTTTTACCAATGCACAAAACTGAAATATCTTCAGGAACAGCTAGGTGTTCTAGAGCAACTCCCAGTCCATAAGAATGGGCAGGCAAAATAAAGTAGCTACCATTAGCATCGGTATGTAGCTGAACTGGTTCTAGATTTTCTGGATTGAAGTTTTTGGGGTCAACGACAGTACC
>DATNPI010000598.1:0-10198 GCA_036703325.1 Coleofasciculaceae cyanobacterium | reverse complement strand
CTCTTTACCATTAGGTAACCAAAACATCAATCGGTCGTTTGCCGCACAAGCAAAGGTACTGATGTGGCTTAAATCGACCACATAAGTGTTTCGCTCGTAAATGAATTTAATCCAATTGCCCTTCATAATCGATAGACTGCTTCAACGCCACGAGGAGACGGCTAATCTTGGGTTTTGCCCTAATACAGGGGTGGTAGCTAAAAACTTTGAACAATAGGTTCCACGAGGTGGAGAGCCGTGGTGGATTATTTTTAGCTAAAACGCTCTTATCCCCGCTCCACAACGCGGAGCATTTGGAGCCAGGATGGACAGGGTTCGGTGGAGCGAGATTCGATACCGCCTCGCCAGATTCAGATGCACAGCCGCTTAATGATGACTGTAGGCTAAAGCTGACGGGGTGTGTACCAGTCCAACGGTGAGAACAAGAGGATAAAGTGGAAGAGGATGTGAGCTTTTCGGTACAGGCAAAGCCAATTGTGAGCGTAACGCCAGCTCTTTCAACTGGTGGTTGATGAACTGCCCTCTAGGCAGGGTATCAACACTCCCTCTACCCCTCATCTTTACCAAGATCTCGATGGCGACGCTCAAAGCTTTGCGGGTTGTGGATTGGGAAGGATTGACTGATTCAGCTGGGGTCAGCTGGCAAGAGCGTTCACCCAAAGCTACAGCTAGTGCAAAGTTTACCTAAACCTGGCAGCGGTTAAAGTTAAACATAGTTAAAGACACTTGTTTGAGCTGCGCTATTATCTAGGGATTTAAGAGAAAATTTAAGCGGGAACATTAGTCAATTAATTAACCTCCTAGCTGGAGAGCAAAACTATGGAGTCTATCCTTTCCATCCTTGCCCCCATGATTTTAGTAGTCATTGGCTACACCATCGGTTCAACAAAGATTGTCAATGAGGGAAACGAAGCCCTGGTAGAACGCTTGGGTAAATATCATAAAAAACTAGAGCCTGGTCTTAACTACATCGTTCCTTTTCTTGACAGGGTTGCGGTGGAGGAGACAACTCGTGAGCAGATTTTGGACATTGAGCCTCAGCAGGCAATCACCAAGGACAATATTTCTGTAGAAGTAGACGCCGTCTTGTTCTGGCAAATTTTGGATCTGGAGAAAGCGTATTATGCTGTTGAGGATGTTGAGCATGCGCTTGAAAATTTGGTTCTAACGACGCTGCGTTCTACAATTGGTGATCTTGAACTGAGCCAGACGTATTCCGCCAAAGGCGACGTCAATCGAAAGCTCCTCCAGCAGTTGGATGAAGCCACGGCGGGTTGGGGAGTGAAGGTGATTCGCGTCGAGGTGCAAAATATTAAACCGCCCAAGGAGGTTTTGGAGTCGCTGGCGAAGGAGCGGGCTGCTGAGAGTGAGAAACAAGCTAAGATTTTGGAGTCGCAAGGTACGGTAGAGTCGATTGAATTGATTTCAAGAGCTCTTCACTCACAGCCAAATAGTCGGGAAGTTTTGCAGTTCCTGATTGCTCAACGCTATGTAGATGCCAATCAGAGCTTGAGTGAAAGTAACAATGCCAAAGTGGTCTTCATGGACCCGAAGGCATTGACCGAAGCGATGACCAATTTGATGGATATTCCTGAAGCCCCCGATGGTGGTTTGCCAAGTCGCCCTATTTCGCCCCGTGATAATTGAGATTTAATTAGTCCACGATCCTAAGAAACACAAGGGGAGAGTGGGGGAGAGGGAGAAGCCCTAGTAGTCTGTCAACCTTAAATTGACGGGTTGGGAGAGGACAAGGGAGACAAGCGAGAAGTGTCTTAACATTTACCTCTCATACCAAATCCGTTTCAATAACCCCCCTTATTCCCTCTCAGAGGGGGAGAGATTGTCCACTGAAGCATAAAAAGGGGTGTACAAGGCGGATTTGGCATCAAATCGACCTTGACGCTCTACTAGGGCGTGTTTGTTTCATGCATAACGGATGCGATCGCGTCCGTGGAACGCTCTCAACTGGCAAAATTGGTTTTTGGGAACTAGCTCCCCCCAACGTTGGGGGGCGAGTGCGTAAGTCCTATTGCCGTTCGCCAGATGGCATCGGCAACGCGGCAAACATCGCGCATTTCGAGGACATCGTGAACTCGGAGGATGTCTGCTGAACCGGCGATCGCTCCACAGCAGGCCGCCCCGGTTCCCCAGACTCTGCCCTTGGGGTCTGGTTGATTGAGAATACGACCAATGAAGCTTTTGCGGGATACGCCTACTAAAATTGGGACACCAAGGGAACCAAAGGTTGGCAGTTGCCGCAAAATCTCCAAATTTTGTTCAGCGGTTTTGGCAAAGCCAATGCCGGGGTCAATGATGATGTGCGATCGCTCAATTCCAGCAGCTACAGCGGCAGCAATTTGACTCTCCAGAAACTCGTAAATTTCTCCAATTAAGTCTTGATACTCAGTCAGTTGTTGCATCGTTTGGGGCGTTCCCCGGATATGCATCAACACAATCGGAACCCCCAACTGGGCAACGACTGATAACATATCCGGGTCAAACGTACCGCTGGATATGTCATTCACCATATCCGCACCCGCTTCAACTGCTCTTTGTGCCACAGATGCCCATGTAGTATCAACCGAAATTGGTACACTCAGCACTGAGCGCAGTGCCTCCACTACCGGCAGCACTCGATTCAGTTCTTCTTCAACAGAAATTTGCTCGGCACCTGGTCGAGTCGATTGACCGCCAATATCGATAATATCTGCACCCGCCTCCACCAAACGTTGGGCTTGCGCCAAGGCAGAGGCGGGTTCATTAAATTCACCACCATCACTAAAGCTATCAGGCGTCACGTTTAAGACGCCCATCAGATAAGTTCGCTCTCCCCAGTTGAAAGAACGTTCCCGCAGTTGGATTTTGGATTTTGCCATTCCAAAATTCTTAGTAATCGCCCTACTGATAATTGACAATCCGCGCAAAGCTCTTAGCCTCTAGGCTAGCTCCCCCCACGAGAGCACCATCAATTTCTGGTTGAGCCATAATTTCATCAATGTTATTTGGCTTGACAGACCCGCCATATTGAATCGACACTTGAGGATTCTGCAACTGATTCCGAATCAAGCCGATGACCCGATTCGCTTCCCGTGCCTCACAAGTGTCGCCAGTACCAATTGCCCATATTGGTTCATAGGCGATAATTAGATTCTGCTGGTCAACATCCACAAGGTCTTTTTTCAACTGGGTTGTGATGAGCAGTTCGGTTTCACCAGCATCCCGTTGCTGTTTGGTTTCACCCACACAGAGAATCGGGGTCAAATCGTGACGCTGGGCAGCAAGGAGGCGTTTGTTGACCGTTTCATCAGTTTCACCAAAATATTGACGTCGTTCACTGTGACCAACAATGACATAGCGAACCCCGATTTCCGTCAGCATGGAACCAGCAATTTCACCAGTGTAGGCACCTTCGTCTTCCCAGTGGATATTCTGGGCACCCAGCTGCACACGGTTATTGTGCAGACTCTTGGACATCACGTCCAAGGCTGTAAATGGAGCGCACAGAATGACTTCCCGCGTTTCGGGAGTTTGCTCCAGTTCAGCCATAAATCCCTGCAAAAACTCAGAGGCTTCCCTTTGAGTTTTGTACATTTTCCAGTTACCGGCAATGACAATTTTCCGCACAGCTTAACGAGATCATCTCCAAACCATAACGCACCCTTTAGTTTAAATCTTTCAGGAGCAATTTACTGAGGGCATGGCAGGAGTTTCGGGTTATAACAGCTTTTGACACCCTTGTCTGATGTTGCAATCACAGGTGCAGTTGAAGATGCCAAATTTTCCCAGTTATCGTGGTGAACTACCCGAAGTCTTGAACCCATTGAAGCTACGCCACTATTCGCTGCTCGCCTATTGGGTCTACTTTCGCCCCACGGCATTTCACTGCTATTTATACCAAGCGGCTCCCGACGTTTATCAGTTGGGGGGTTATCGGAAGTTCCTAAAGACATGGAGTGTTCGGGCCTATCGTAATGTTTATCTGATGCTGCCGCTGGCGATCGCTTTACCTGCACTGCTGGTCGGGCTAGTGTTTTTGATGTATTTCCAGAGCAATGTTCAAGGGAATAACGCCTGGACTACTGCCATGGCGGTGACCCCAAATGGTCAAATTGCCGTTGCCGCCTCAGGTGAGCGCGACTTTGACATCAAAGTTCCCTCCGCTGACAGCACCCTAAAAGTTTGGAATTTGCGGTGGGGTTCACAAGTACAAACTCTTAAAGGTCATGAAGAAGGCGTCACGGCGGTGGCGACAACACCAGATGGTAGGCGGGCTGTCTCGGGTTCACGCGATCGCACCGTGAGAGTCTGGAACATCCGGCGAGGTAAGCAACTGCACAACCTCAAGGGTCATCAAGACTGGGTTACCAGTGTTGCCGTTACCCCGGACGGGCAGCAAGTGATTTCTACTTCCGCTGACAAAACCCTGAAAGTCTGGGATATCGAGCAGGGGCAAGAACTGCATACCCTCACGGGTCATAACGATATCGTCTGGGCAGTAGCGGTGTCCCCAGATAGTCAGCAAGCCGTCTCCGCTTCCGCCGACAAAACCCTAAAAGTTTGGGATATTGAACAAGGGCAAGTACTGCACACCCTTGCAGGTCATAAGGCCTGGGTAACGGGCGTTGCTCTGACATCAGACGGACAGCAGGCGGTTTCGGCATCGGTTGATAAAACCCTGAAAGTTTGGGACATTGAGCAAGGAAAACTATTGCACACCCTTGCGGGTCATAGCGATTGGGTAACAGGGGTTGCCCTGTCCCCAGATGGACAATTCGCCGTCTCAGCTTCCGCTGATAAAACCCTGAAAGTCTGGGACATTGAGCAAGGAACAGTACTACATACCCTCACGGGTCATAAGGGTTGGGTAACCAGTGTAGCGATTACCCCAGATGGAAAACTCGCTGTCTCCGCTTCCGCTGACCATACCTTAAAAGTTTGGGACATTGAGCAAGGGAAAGAACTGCACACCCTGACTGGTCATCGTTCCTGGATTACTGCGATCGCAATGATGCCAAAATCGTCCCGCATTCTTTCCGCGTCATTCGACCGTTATCCCAAGCTTTGGAGTGTAAAGCGCGGCACCGAAGTACTAATGACTGGAGAGATAACTAAGGCCGTTGGATTTAACCTTGGCTTCGGTGTCGTATTGACTTTAGCCGCAATTAGCATGGCAATCAGTATGGCAATCATCCTAGCCATCGGCACTATGGTCTTCGGCATTGCAGGCAGCGTCTTCTCCAGCTTGGGACTTGTCTTGGTCGGCAGCCCTGCATGCGCTTTCGCCTTTCTTATAGTCGCTCGGATCGCCTCCAATCCATTGCTCAAGGATGCTCGCAGTGCAGTTTATATCAGTATTGGTCTTACTGTCATCTTCGGCATCATGTTCGGCATCCTCGTGGCAGCGACTTGCGGCCTTACGGGTCGCACGGCAGTAGGTTTGTTTGCCAGCATCGTCATCATTTTATTCATCGGCATGGCAGTTGGTATCGTTGTCGCCTGCTTTTTGACACCAGCAATCAGCTTCAAGGGTCGCTTGTTACCTGGCATCCGAGCGGGTATGGCAGTCGGCGTCAGCTTCAATCTACTGGTTGCTATTGGTGCTTTACGTCTCCCTCTGTACCCGCTTGAGTTGGTTCTAGCGCTCATTAGTCGGTTTCGCGGAAAATGGCATCCTGCGAGATGGGACGAGTTGCTCGTCTTGCCTGTACCCAGAACAAGTACGTTGCTACAGGCGCACCTGCGTGTCTCGGAACTCAGAGGGTTGCAACTTGCCGCCGATGTTGCCCGTAACCCGTTTCAGCGAGCTTATGCACAGAGAGCCTTACATACCCATCTACACTTCGTTGCTGCGCCGCTACACTTTCTCTATGACTTACTTAACTCTCAGGAATTGAACACTTACATTGTCGCGCCGCTAAGTAAGCGCGATTGGCAGCTTTTGCCAACAACCAAGCAAGTGTTACTAGGGGAGGTAGGAAATCAGTGGGTGGATTACAGCAGCGATGGCGTTAATCAAGTTGCTGAGAGTTGGGTTTGGGGATTGACTTGGTTCGGTCGCAATCACAAGCATTCGCCACTAACTCGCTTTGCAGGTATGCTCTACCAATTGTCCTACACCGACACAGTCAAGGTAGAGGATTTTCACCTGTCTGCTTTGGAAAAAACCTACGCTGGCTTGACGCAATATCCGGGGGGTATGGAAATTGCTGACTCCTTTGAAGCGCTAGCCACCTTTCTGAGTTATGACAAGCTGTCCGATCTGACTATTGCTGGTGATGTTGTATCAAGATTATCTGTTAACGAAGCCTCTATCCGCCCGGAAGTGTTAACAGCACTAACTCGTTGTGGAGAAATTGGAACTAAGGTGCTTACCTATGAAGCTGCGACCACAACTATTGAGCAACTAGCTGCCCTCGCTCGTATCACCAGTACCCTTGACATACTGGATAAGTATGTGGTAGAGAAAGTAGGTGCACCGGAGCAAGCTATTCTTAGGCGCATCATTCGCCAATGGCGAGCGATCGCGAGTACAGCCCTTGGTGAGATAGAAGCAAGGAATTGACGTTATTAAGTCGGTGACATCCTCCCCTTCCTAATTAGAGATTTAGGAGAGCAACTGTCCTTGTGTCAGCTTTGCCCCAGTTAAGTTAGCCCCACTTAGGGAAGCTTCATCAAAATCCGCCCCCCTGAGATCAGCAAAACTCAGATTCGCTCCTGTCAAATCGGCCTGGCAAAGGTTTGCATCATTCAAGGAAGCTTTGGTAAGATTCGCCCCTCTTAGGTTTGCTTCGCTAAGGTTTGCCCCAGTCAGGAGAGTCCTGTGCAGATTGGCCTGACTCAGATTGGCTCCACTCAGAGAAGCATCACTCATGTCTGCCGACGTTAAATCCGCTCCACTAAGGTTTATCCCACTCAGGTTAGCCAAATTCAGCTTCACATAACTGAAGTTAGATTGACTCAAGTTCTGAAACGAAAGAACAGCACACCTTAAGTTAGCATTGGCGAAATTCCTAGAGCCTGCTGCGTATAGCCTCAAAAGTTCATCCGTAGCCAATCTGGCTAACAGGGCAGTTGAGTCTCCCTGATGGCACCAGGAAGCTCCTACCAGGCTCGCCGCCGTGTTAACAGCTACCTTGTCACAGGAAGGCATAACAATACCGTTGCATCCATCCCACTGACCGCCGAGCATAAAAGCAATATCAGAAGCGGCGGTTACTCTGTCAAACAAGAGAACGTCTAGTTTGCGCCCTGACAATAGCTTCATACCCATCACTTGGTTTAAAGCTGAAGAATATCTGTTTCGTAGAAAGTCTTTCATGGTGATGATGTCTGTTGAGGCAAGCAATAGACCACTCTGGATCTTGCTCTGAGCCACAATTGTCCCTACTGGCTAATTTCATTACCGTATGAGGTTTCTACTTTATGGGTAGGGATTTCTCGACTTGAGCTAACTTCCCACACAATTGCGTTGGTTGAGCATCAAAGTCTAATTCCATTAGATGAGCCTCGTTCGTACTAATGGGCAAGGAGAAACCAGAGAACCGTTTGGCATTATCCACTTAGCCACCCAATCCTTGGTAATAGCATCCAGCTGGCAACAGTTGATTGCCTATGCGGAATGTGGGGAACAATGATGTTGAGAGGGTTTCTGGAAAGTGCTATGAATTACTTTTTAGAAACCCTCTCAACAACTAAACAACTAGCTGCTCTCTATCAATTTTGTGGCTGCTCAGGTAATAGGGAGTAAACCTGACCATCGATTAACAGTCGGGTAATACCTTTAGCTTGGAGATGAGAGCAAGCCTTCTGAAGCATCCGACCATCGGGAACTTTTATTACACGCTGGGAACGATTAGAAAAACGCCGTGCCACTCTATGGTTATCGAATACTGGCAAGGTTTTCTCTTGAACTTCCTCGGCAGGTATTCGTCCCAAGTCGCTAAACTCCTTGAGGGGTCGAGCAATCAACTCCGCCGCACGGTCTACGACTAAATAGCAGGTTTTGGGAAGGGATGCTTCAGACAGAGGTAAAACTTGAACGCTAGAACCGCTTGCAGTACGAGAAGTTTTTATTGTTAGCTTCTGACTTTGTGCGTCTCCCGCATCGTCCTCCCAGTCATCATCATCATCATCTAAATCATCATCATCATCTAAATCATCATCATCCTCATCCTCATCATCCAAATCCATCAAATTTTCATCAAGCAACTCCTCTAAGTCTCTCGTTTCTGCCTGCTCAATCTCATCAAGCGACTCATCTGGTTCATCAAAGTCGCTTTCTGGAGTGGAGGCAGTAATATCCAGTTCCAGCTGGGTATGTAAAGTGTTTGGCTCAGGAACTGACCTGGAGGTCACTGAGGAACGTCTACGCCGCCAACGTTGGTCGGTAGAAGTTGAGACTGACGATTCAACCTCGGATTCTACTGGTGGTTGGGTCGTTTGAATAACGGGTGCTGATTCCGTCGGGGATTCTACCAGTGGCTCGATAGTTGGAATAACGAGCACTGATTCAGCATCGGACTCTACTGGCAACTCAGGAGTTGAGATAATAGAAGCGGACACGCCACCTGGAGTGCGATTTGATCGCTTTTGCTGGATGAGCGCTTCGTATTCGGACTCCAACAAGTTGCTTTTGAGAATTCGACTAATTGTTGAATTGCTAACACCATAACGGCTCGCCAGGGTTGAGGTTGTCTCTTCCTGCTGTCGATACAGGCTTAAAATATCGTTTTTGTCAGTATCAGTTAGTTTTCTTGGACTCATGCTAATCCTTAAGCTCGTCTACGCGCACTACGGCGAGAGCGGCTTGATACGTCATATTCCAGGGCAGCTCCGATTGCAAACAGTACACCGCTGAAGACATAAAAGACTTCCAGGAGACTACCGCTTTCGTATTTTACAGCGGTAGCATCTTCATACTTGAACCACATATCGGCAATGTATAGGGAAAACGTTGCAGCGGCAATCATTCGCCAAGACTGAACGAAACGTCCGCCCCAAAAGGCTAATAAGAGAGTTGAAGCAATAATCAGGAGGAAAACGTCGCCAACGATATAGAAGAAATTCACTGGTCTAGACAGTGGGTTGAGGGTATCTTGAATTGATGTTATCCAAGCTGGTTGCGACTTTTCACTAATCTCATCGGGTACAGCGCTCGTTGCTGAGGTAGGTAGCTTGGTTGGCGCGGTCGGTGCCATTGAGGAAGCAGACGTTCGGGGTGATGCTGCCTGCTCAGTGGCAGATGGCACCACTGTCAGATTCGCTGCCGTTGAATCCGCAGGTGTAGCAAGCAACACCCATACAGCTAGGGCTATCCCTGCTGCCGCAATCACTGCCACAGTTACCCACTGCCAAGCTTCTAAATTCAACCGTCTGGGAAGAACAGCTAAAATCATGCCCCAGCCAACACACAAATAGCAAATCAGGTAGAAGAAGTCTGCCGGTGAGACATCGGGGTTAAGACCCCAATACAGCTCCCACCACCCAAATAGTAAGCCACCGATAAAAAAGGAGGTCATCCCTAGACCAATTCCTAGCCAGACATTGCGTCCACTGGCAATAGTAGGGCTACGCCAATTTCTATAACAGAGTAAGGCTGCTACTAAAAAAGGTAATAATTCTAAAACGTATGTGCCAATCAAGTACCAAAGCGGACTGTCTTCTTCAGGCGAAGTAATTCCAAACAGCAGAAAAAATAGTAGCGAGACTACTGCCCAAGCAATTCCGCCATAGACGATACTCTTACCCGTTAGAGAGGATTGAGTACCAGATGACTTGTCTACAGAGCTGCTCATAAGACTTTCACGCTTATCACTGATGAGGGAAATCACAAAAAGCCGATGTTATAAAACTTATTGGTTGGCGAACCAGCCAAAGCACCTTTACGTACTAGCTGAGGCAATTTGTTTATCCTTCCTTCTAGATTACCGCCATAGTCTACCAAGAGGAGATGATTGCAGCCACTGAATAAACTGACTTTGGTCGTTAGCTGGCATATCTTGCAATATATCGCTGACTCCCTCAGCAAAGTTGGTATTGCCAAAATACTCCTTACCAAGGCGATAGAGTTCCTGCAATAAAGTTACGAGATGATGTTCTTCCCAAGAAGGCACCTGTAGGGTAGTCAAGGGGTCTATTGTGAGTAAGTGGTGTACAGCGTCCAGTGAGTCAGCCTGGGGAAAGTGCCACTGCTGAAAGA
>DATNPI010000595.1:0-5613 GCA_036703325.1 Coleofasciculaceae cyanobacterium | reverse complement strand
GCGATCGCAGCCCTTGCCCCTGCCCGTTGCATCTGGTAGCCTAAGCCGAGAATCTCTTCGCCGTTCCCCAGTTTTCCGCCCAATCCGGTTTCACAGGCAGAAAGAACTACCAAATCGACGTTCTTGAGGCTCCAATTTTGGATATCTCGTAGGGTGATGCGTTCTCCATTGCCGAAGAGAATAAAGGAATCGTCCGGTGTCCCCACGACAAACGCGGCATGAGTGGCTAGATGCACGACAGTGTAGTCATCCATTTTGGGAACGGTGACTTGGGGCGTGAAGGCGCGATCGATGAATTTGGTTGTAGTAGGAACAGTTTTGGCTAAATTCTCCACCTCGGTTCCAGCAAAGGGCAACCCGGAAAAGTCGAAAGATTCTCCGCCAACCGTGAAGTTGTAGCGTCCAGTGGCAAAGGCACCTGCTAAGACTTGCATTTGGCGTTGCGGTTTGGTGTTGAGTTCTGTGAGGGAAGCGGCGGTAATATTATTGATGCGGTAGCGTTGGACTAACCATTGTTGCCCGTCGTACAAAGCGGCTAGGGGAATGTAACGCAGTTGAGCGTCGGGTGCGTAGATTATAGTTTGGGCGTCTGCGGCTTTGAGTTCGGCTTCTAAGGGTTTAATCAGCCAGTTGTAGAGTTGTTGTGCGGGGATTTTGGCGTCAGATGTGCGGTCTTGCAAAGCGCTGCGAAATGCTGCAATTGTCTCGTTGAGTTGTTTCTTGGGAACTTGGACGGTGCGCCGAATCTTGAGTTAAGAAAGCAGTTGCTGACTCAATGTATCTATATCTCTCATGAAGGGAGAGGTTATGCAATGGTTTTGGCTATTGGCGACTCCCTCAGCACTGCTTCAATATCCAAGGGATGGGTAGCGTTGCAGATTGGTGGCATGATGTAGGGGCGAAGCATTCGGGCGATTAATTTTGCTGCTCAACCGATATTTTTCTATCCGAATGCTTCGCCCTGTCTGATCGTGGGGAGGGCGAAGCATTTGGAAATAAAGATTGTAGGATTGCCCGATAGATAGTCGCCCAAATGCTTCGCCCCTACAGAATTTATGGTTCTGAGCTGCAATGCGATAGAGTAGCAAAGGTTTGTGCGGATTGCTGAAAAAGGGGGTAATCAACCCGGATTTGGTATCAGAGGTGCGATCTGCGCTACGCTCTTTACTCGCTTCGCGATCGCTCTCTCGTCGCTAAAAGATGTACCCCTTGAAGTAAATCCTAAGGGGAATGCCAAAACCCCCTGTGCTGCTCTAAGCTGCAATTAAGTCTTCCACCAGGAAGGTAAAAGGAAAGCCGCCGCGTTGGTCGCCTATACAAGCCGACCGTGCGCCCAGTGGTAACGGGGCCGCTTACTGAGCTGCTGTCGGAGACATGGTTTATGCTGCCCGAACAGAAAGTTAACATTCTTCTAGTGGACGACCAGCCAAAAAATTTGCTGGCTTTGTCGGCAATCCTTGAGAGCCTCAGTGAGAATTTGGTAAGCGCGAATTCGGGTACACAAGCCCTAAGATATCTGCTCAATCAGGATTTTGCGGTGATTCTGCTCGATGTCCAGATGCCAGAGATGGATGGATTTGAGACGGCAGCGCTGATTCGACAACGAGAACGCTCAAAACACACTCCGATTATTTTTATCACAGCAATTAATCGCGATCGCATCCATGTGGAGAGAGGTTATTCCTTGGGCGCGGTGGACTACCTTTTAAAGCCTTTTGACCCGGAAATCTTGAAATCCAAGGTGACGGTATTTGTTGACCTGTTCAAGAAGAAGGAGTTGCTCAAACAACAAACGACTCTCCTAGAAGCCGCTAACAAAAAATTGGAATGTGAAATCGCACAGCGCCAGCTAGCTGAGGAGGCACTGCGCCGTTCCTATGACGAACTAGAAATCAAAGTTCAGCAACGAACAGCACAATTAGCTCAAGCCAATGCTTCACTGCAAGCCGAAATCAGCGAGCGGCAGTTGGCACAGGAGGCACTGTTTCGAGAAAAAGAACTGGCGCAAGTAACGTTGCAATCCATTGGCGATGCCGTAATTACGACCAATGCCAAAGGCTTAATTGAATATCTCAATCCGGTAGGGGAAGCCCTCACAGGCATAGGGAAGCAGGAGGCGCTAGGAAAACCGCTCCCTGAGGTGGTTAAGCTCGTCAATGAGACTACCCGTGAGTTGGTAGAAAGTCCCGTAGAAAATGCTTTACGTGAAGGTCAGATTCTTGCCCTTACCAAGCCAACACTCCTGATTACCTGCTCCGGTCGTGAAGTGGCTGTTGATAATTCCGCTGCACCCATTCGCGCCAGCGACGGTCAGATTATCGGTGCCGTCCTGGTGTTTCGCGATGTTACCCAGGCACGTCACCTCGAACATCAGTTATCTTGGCAAGCCAGTCACGATGACCTGACTGGACTAGTCAATCGACACGAATTTGAAAACCGCTTAGAACAGACGGTGATTGTCGCTAGGACTTTATCCCAACAACACGCTTTGTGTTATCTAGATCTCGATCAGTTCAAAGTCGTCAACGATACTTGCGGTCATATCGCTGGGGATGAACTCTTATGCCAAGTCACCAATTTGTTTCAAAGTCAGGTACGTGCCTCCGATACTTTAGCGCGTCTGGGTGGAGATGAATTTGGTCTACTGCTCAACCATTGTCCCTTAGAATCAGCCGTGCAGGTGGCGAATAAGCTGCGCGAACAGCTCCAGCAGTTTCGTTATCTGTGGCACGACAAAACGTTCAGTGTTGGCGTCAGTATTGGGGTGGTGGCCATTGATGCCAATACTGAAAGTGTGACCAGCGTCTTAAGTGCTGCCGATGCCGCTTGCTATGCCGCTAAAAACAAAGGGCGTAATCGTGTGCATGTTTATCAAGCTGATGACCAGGAGTTGGCGATTCAGCAGGGTCAGATGCAATGGATAGCGCGGCTGACGCAAGCGCTTGAGGAGAATCGTTTCCGCCTTTATTACCAACCGATTGTCCCCAACCCTCAAACTGCGTCGGAGGAAGAACATTATGAAATTCTCCTGCGCCTTGTTGATGAAACGGGAAATTTGGTGATGCCGGGGGCGTTTATTCCAGCGGCTGAACGCTACAATCTCATGCCGACTATCGATCGCTGGGTAATTCGTACACTGTTTGCTTCTCTTGGAGAGTACTTTCGAGAAAACGCTCACCCAAGTCAATCGGCACAGAAGGCGGGTAATTGTTTCTATGCGATCAATCTTTCGGGTGCCAGTATTAATGATGAGCAGTTCATTGACTTTGTGCGCTCTCAGTTAGCTTTACACCAGCTACCGCCTCAAGTGATTTGCTTTGAAATTAACGAAACGGTGGCTATAGCTAATCTGGCTCAATCTGCCCAGTTTATGCGATCGCTCAAGCCAAGCGGCTGCCGCTTTGCCTTAGATGATTTTGGCAGTGGTATGTCCTCCTTCGCTTATCTGAAAAACCTGCCGGTGGATTACCTAAAAATTGATGGAAGATTTGTCCAGCAGATTGTAGATGAGCCAGTTGATTTGGCAATGGTAGAAGCGATTAATCATATTGCACATGTGATGGGTATCCGAACCATTGCTGAGTTTGTTGAAAATGAAACTATCCTCGAAAAAGTCACAGCAATTGGGGTGGATTATGTTCAGGGCTATACCATTGCTAAACCACGTCCCTTCACGTTAAATAATAAACTTCTTGCAGCGGAAGTGTTCCAGAACGGGTAAGCGTTCAAACCAGGGATAGAAGCTGATATTGACTAAGCTAAACGTCTTGCGACTCGTTTCGAGCCACCTGACAAGCCGGATAGCTTACTCGATCCAGATGCGATCGCCCAAACTTATCTCAACATTCTGCGCCAGCCTCGCAGTGCTTAGACATGGGAAGTAGAATTGCGACCTTGGGTTGAGCGATTCTGAAAGGCAAAATTAAGCGAAAGCGTCCAAATATTTTAGTCCCGATCCAGTGTTGAATAACACGATTCTTTCATCCCGACTGACTTCGCCTCGCATAATTAATTGTTTGAGTGCAGGCAGACAAGCACCTCCTTCAGGCGCTGCGAATATCCCCTCAGCCGTTGCGATTTCTTTGACGGCTGCAAGGAGTTCCTCATCCGTTACGGCAACGGCGGTGCCACCACTTTGGCGAAGGATATCCAACATAATGAAATCGCCGATCGCTCGCGGCACCCTCAGCCCTGATGCTACCGTATGGGCATTAGCTATTTCTGCGCCAAACTGAGAACCTGACTGGAATGCCTGAACAATAGGCGCACACCCTTCGGATTGAACTGAAACCATTCTGGGACGCTGGCTACCTATCCAACCCATGCGCTCCATCTCATCGAATGCCTTCCACATTCCAATCAAACCCGTTCCGCCACCTGTGGGATACAGGATTACGTCCGGCAACTCCCATCCCAGTTGTTCGGCAAGTTCATAACCCATCGTTTTTTTGCCTTCAACTCGGTAGGGTTCCTTGAGTGTGGAAACATCAAACCATCCTTCAGCTTGTTTGCGCTCACTAACAATTCGACCGCAATCCGTAATCAAACCATCAATCAACGTCAGGTGTGCCCCTGCTTGAATACACTCAATGATGTTTGCTTTGGGAGTGTCCCTTGGCATAAAGATAAAAGCTTCCAGTCCAGCTTTAGCGGCATACGTGGCGAGTGCTCCGGCGGCGTTTCCTGCGGAAGGGACTGCCAGCTTTTTCACTCCCAACTCTTTTGCCATTGAAACGGCGACTGTCATACCTCGCGCTTTGAATGAAGCGGTTGGATTGAGTGATTCGTCTTTGATGTAGAGATGACGCAATCCCAGTTGCTGCCCCAATCGTTCAGCTTTGAGGAGGGGTGTCATGCCTTCTCCAAGAGTGATACGGTTGCGTTTATCCTCAACCGGCAGCACCTCTTCGTAGCGCCACAAACTGGAAACGCGACCACTAAGCGCTTCTCGTGAGAGAGTTGTCTGGGCGCGATCTAGATCGTAGGCAACCATCAGAGGCTTTCCGCAAGCGCAGAGATTATAGAGACGGCGTGGTTCATACGTTTTGTCGCACGATGAGCAATATAGATGTGTGACGTTCATCTGACCATTAACGCGATCGCTGTTTATAAGAATTTTTGCAGTACAAGCTGAGTTTTGATTGAGGTATAACCAATTTTTTGATAGAAGATGTGAGCGTCTTGACGCACAATATTAGAACGCACGTAAACTGAATCGCAACCTTGCTCTTTCGCCCATTCCTCGGCAAACTGCGTCAAAAGCCGTCCAGCGCCGCAACCCCGATAAAGCTCATTCACAATTAAACCGTCTATTTCTGCCCGCCGACCAGTCAGTAATGATTCGGAAATATAAACGTGTACCCAACCAATAATTAATTCATTTGGTAAATAGGCAACGTACATCACTCGTTCTGCATTTTGTTCAAATCGCCTGAGGCGTTCTTGCACATCCTGTTCGGAAGTTGAGTAGCCTAATTCTTGGCACAGCAGGGCAATAGGCGTACTATCTTCTGTCGTTGCTGAACGAATTTGTACCTGAACTCTATTCTCTAGTTCCAAAGCCAACGTTTTATCTCCCAGTAAGTTAATGTTTTGCAGGTAATAGAACAGACA
>DATNPI010000697.1:0-3571 GCA_036703325.1 Coleofasciculaceae cyanobacterium | reverse complement strand
CAAAGAGTTTGAACATAGTCCGCTTTAGGAAAACGAGCGGAAGTTCGTGCCTAACTGAATCTCGTGTGGTAGACAATAGTTACCCTTGGAAATTGTTCTTTCCAAGCCCCTCCCTCAACGAAGTAGGGAGGGGTTCTTGACTCTATGCATTTTTTCTAATCCCACATTCTGTGCCTTAAAGTATCACCGCTATCATTTTGGGTAACTGGGGACTGGAAGGAACTCACGAAAATTATTTGAAGTAGTTCAAGTCTTTCAAATTACTAGTCTCTAATCCTGAGTCTGAAAACACCAACTGTGCCAATCGAGGGTGCGAAATTTGGGTTCTAGGAGCTGGAGGCAGCGTCAGTTGCGATTGAGGTGACTTCATTTTAAGCACAAAATAGGCTAAATTTCCCAATTGCTTATGAGCGGCTGTCGTTGGATGGTAATTATCCCAGAATACATACTGGTTTGGGTTAGCACACACAGTATTATTGGTCAGGCAAGCGTTGGTGACATTTTTGAAACCAAATGCTCCTGGATACTTGAGGAACGTATTAAATAGGGTATTGGCATCGAGAAGGATGATGTTGGCTTTGGAGTAAAGTTTCAGGCTCAAAACCTTCTGGGCAAGATTGGAGTTATGGGCACTGGTCAAAGCAGTCAGTTGACTGGATATTTGACTATTGAGGCGCGTACCCGGAAGCTTACCCAAGTCTGGTAGATTAACTACCACGATATTCTTAGCGCCAACAGCAACGAGTGCGGTTACTGCTGTTAACAAATTCTTGACTGGAACCTGAGGGTCAGTAACTTTGCCAAATAGGTAATCATTGGCACCGGCCCATACAATATATAGGGCATCCGGGTCAGCCGTTTGCTTACTTTGCGCCAAGCTTACCGTAAATAAGCTAACCTGCGCTAGCAATCCTGGCAGTGGTGCTTTGGGATAGAGAGCGTTATCATACCCCGAGCTAGAAGCACCAAAAGCATAGTTAATACCATCGGGTGCATTAGAACTACCAAGAGGGAGGCTAGTATACGGAGTTGGGTTTAATTTTAGCTTTTGTCCAAGATATTCCACCCAAACTGGACCGTTAGAAAAACGTCCTTTAAAGTAGGGCGAGGGTGGATATCCAGTTCCTATGAGTTTGAGTGTGGCATTGTACAAATTCCCACTATCGGAGAGGCTATCGCCAAAGGAATAAGTCTTTTCAATTTTCTGTGCCGCAGCTTTGAGGGGCAACATCAACGAAAAAAGAACAAATCCTAGGGTTAGAATTTGTTGTTTCATATTTTTTCTTCTTGGATAGTTGCTTACCCTAAAAACTTTATAGGTGAATGCATCCAGAATCTAGTACACGATGGCAGAAGTTTTCCAGCAGTTCTAGTGTCGAAGAGGGGAGAGGGAGAGATTTTAACTGGTGAGTTATTTATGCCAGCCTCCCCTAGAGCCTATTTTCCAACTTCTCGTTATTGCAGGAAATCCTCGACGATCCCCCCTAACCCCCCTTGAAAAAGGGGGAAAAAGCTACTCTTAGCCCCCATTTTTAAGGGGGGTTGGGGGGATCGAAAGATTTGAAAACACGCCCTAGGCGTTGCCCTTCTAACTTCCCTTGTGATGTTGACCCAGCCACTTGAGAATGAGCGCATTTACGGCATCCGGTTTCTCATCATGAGGGCAATGACCGGTGTTGGGAATCCCCGCAAACTCGACATCCGGCCCCGTCTCACGCTGCTGTTGGTAGATGGCTGCACCAGCAATTGGTGTCCAGGGGTCATCTTCTCCCCAAATTACCAGTAAGGGATGTTTTACCTTTGGCAACAGTTCAGTTGGGGAAGGGCCAGGAGGGGCAGTGAGAACTGAGGCAAATACCTGTTGAGCACCGGGGTCACAAGAAGGGGTGTAGAGTAAGTCCACCAGTTCCTCGGTAATTGCTTCGGGGTCGCGGTAGACCTGGGTAAGGGTGCGGCGGATACGAGATTTCTGGCGGATGAGGTTAAACAAGATTGACCCAGTTACTTTGGAACTCACTAGCTTGGTAAAGGTTCCCATTACTAGGCGTAGAGGAAGATTCAGTTCATCGGGGCGGTGATTCAGTCCACCAGCACAGTTAATTAAGACGCCACCGGCAGCAATTTCCGGATAATTGGTCACTACCATCAGACTCAGCAAGGCACCGATAGAGTTACCGATAAATACAGTCGGTTCGGTGATGTGGGCGTCCCAGAAATCCTTCAACTGCTGCTGCCACAAGTCCAAGGTGTATGAGAGTGCGGGTTTATCGGAACCACCGAATCCCAGGAGGTCGATAGCAAATACCTGGTAGCCAGCTTCAGCGAGTACGGGGATATTCTTGCGCCAATGCCCAATAGACGCGCCAAAACCATGAATCAGCACTAAGGGCTTACCAGTACCCATGAGGGTGTATTGAATTTGGTGTCCTTGCCAAGTCCAAAAGTGCTTTTCTATAGGGTTTGCAGATATCGGCTGTAGTGTCGTCACGGCGTTTTATGAAGATTCTTTAACTGTTCTTATGATAATTGTCCGTGATGTCAAGAATTTTTCAAGTCAAGTGACCTAGGGCATCGGTCAATTAATCAAGATTGACAAAGCTACAGATGCCTTGGAAGGGCGAAGCATTCGGGCGACAATTTATGACTCAAACCGAAGATTGTCTGTCCGAATGCTTCACCCCTACATACCCATATATTTTTGCTGTCAACCCTTTATACTTGACCGACGCTCTAGAACTTGTGTTAAAGGTGCGATCGCGCCTTTGTACACTCCACAACTTCAGCACGTTGACAAATTAGAAAAATTCCGGAAAAAACTGCTGTCAAAGTGAATCTTGAATATTAAGGGTAGCAACTAAACCCTCTGGTTACTCCCTCAACTGGCGATAACGGCATCCCTACCTCTAACTGAGAGTTGAGGGACTAACTGCTCGATGCCGCGTGTGCTTCAAGTTAAGACAGCCTTGTGAAAAATCCTGAACAGAGGTCAAGTGTGAAACGCATCGTTGAATTCCCTCTAGAAAACGGCGACTCCATTCTTGTAGAAGTGGACAAGCAAGCGCCAACTGATGATCGCATTTCTCTCGGTGATGAAGTGGCTCAAAAAGCTCAACAGACTTTCGAGTCCGCTCTCGAAAAAGTCAAGCCTGTAGCTAATGCCATTATGACCAAGGTACGTAGCCTGAATGAGCCTGCTGATGAAGTGGAAGTCAAGTTTGGCATAAAAATGAGTGCTGAACTTGGGGCGGTTATTGCTTCTGGTAGTGCCGAGGTTAACTACGAGGTGACGCTAAAGTGGCAGCAAAAGTCGAAAGATGGTCACACCGCTTGAGTCATCAGTTGTCAGGATTTACTCAAACAGCGGCAAAGTTATCGGTGCTGGCTTCTTAGTTTCCCAAAAGCACATCCTGACCTGCGCCCATGTGGTGGCTTCAGCACTCTCGATTGCACCAACCACTTCCGAGATGCCTACCGCAGAGGTCAGCTTGGACTTTCCCAGGATAGCAGTAGGAGTGCGGCATACCGCCAAGGTGGTTTTCTGGCGACCAGTCCATCCTAATCCAACTACTTT
>DATNPI010000696.1:0-13303 GCA_036703325.1 Coleofasciculaceae cyanobacterium | reverse complement strand
AATGGGTAGGGTATTTTTACCTTACTTTATCTATCTCAAGCCGTGAAAAGTTAGTGATATGTGTCCTAATAACCCTTGAGAGCATAGAGTACACTAACCAAAGACTCTTCAGCTTTGAGATGAAACAATCTCTTTCCCGTCATCAAGCAGGCGATCAGGATGGAAGTTTTTTTTGTTAAGGCTAGTACGTTCTACCTCAATTTTTTACAAATCCAGGACATCGTTAATCAGCGCGCTCAGGTATTCCTCATTGTCTTTTACCAGACAAAATAGTAAGTAGAAGACAATTTCTTTGCGCCTGTTTTTTAGTTAATCCTGACTAAAAATAATTTTGGTCTAAATCGTGAGTAAATTAGTATAATACAAACGAAATTATTCTAAAATCCAGACCCGCAGAGACCAGCTAACGATGATTCGTGGCTTGAGCCAGACACTGCGATCACTTTTAACTCAGCCTGGTTTACCAACAACTTCGGTGACTTTCAGGACAACCCAACAACAGCTTCTTGCGCGAATCTATCGATGAAGCAACGCAGGAGTATTCGAGCCGAATACTCCTGCGTTGTGGCAAGACATTGTTCCTACTGAATTAATAACTATTACTCATATAGCGGTTCTCAAATAGATGAAGTTTCCCTGCTTGAGCCGCAGACGGTAGTGGCACTAAACCAAGATCTACCATTTTTCCTGCCATAAAAGAGGCTAGGGCGGCGTGACCAAGGTTATTGAGATGCAGACCATCGGCAGAATAGTTTTGCAGGTCTGATGAGGAAAATGCTTCGTGACCAGCATCTATGAAACGAGCGCCCACCTCACGTGCCCCCTGCTGCAATGCCAGGTCATTCAGTATCAGTCCGGTACCCTCTGCGTCTGCCATCACGTATGGGGACAAGTAAGGTAAACGGTTATGAATTGGGAAGGCGATCGCTTTTAACTTGAGAACGATGTAAGGTCTCAGCTAATAGGCGAAGCAACCTGGATGCCCCGATTGGAAAACCGGGTCACCCAGAACTCTACATCTGGGTCAGGAATCATTGCCCTTACTTTCTGCTGGATCTCGTGAGCTTGAACCTCCGACTCGCAGAGTGCAAACACGGTTGGACCCGACCCAGACATCATCGTTCCTAAGGCACCGCTACTTTGAAAGGCTTCCCGTAGTTGTGCTACTTGGGGCGTCGTTGGCAATACTACTTTCTCTAAGTCATTGTGCAGCAGTTGACCAATCTCCGGCCCATTCTTGCTGTAAATCGCGTGTACCATTGAACCGGAATGAACTCGATGAGCGCGAGATTCCAAGCTTTCGGCATCTCGCACATAGGCATGACCAAACTGATTACGGTAAGTCTTATAAGCCCAAGGAGTCGAAATCATCAGGTTGCGGTCTTTCGCTAGCACCACATAGAGAGAATCTAGACCCGGTAGGGATGATAGCTGTTCACCTCGACCGGTGGCGATCGCGGTGCCACCAGCTAGGCAAAAGGGAACATCTGAACCAAGCTGTGCCGCTAGGTCTTGTAATTCCGGCTGGGTAAGTCCCAGTTGCCACATCAGATCCACTCCCACCAAAATGGCGGCGGCATTTGTCGAGCCACCCGCCAATCCTGCTGCGACAGGAATCTGCTTTTTGATGGTAATTTCAACACCGCCAAACTTGGCAAAAACGCTGGGAAATTGCTCGGCCATTAATTGTACGGCTCGGTAGGCGAGGTTATCTTGGTTCGTTGGCACCTGGGGATGGTCGCAGTGGACGAGGATGGTGTCAGTGCCGATCGCACGCAAGTCTATTCGGTCAGCTAACTCGATGCTTTGGAGAATCATCGCCAACTCGTGATACCCATCGGGGCGATCGCCAAGGATTTCCAGGTACAGATTGATTTTGGCTGGGGCAATTAGGGAATAAGAGCGCATCACTCGATTTTAGATTTGGGATTTTAGATTTTAGATTAGGTCTGAAATTCCAAATCTAAAAACTAGTTAACAGATTACTCAACGCCACCCACTGTTGCACACTCAGGTCTTCGGCGCGAGCTTGAGGATTCACCTCTAATTGTTCCAGTAAGTGGGTGAGGTGATCGCGTTCTACCACCGCTTTCAAATTATTTCGCAACATTTTCCGCTTGGCAGAAAAGCCAAGTTTTACCAATGACTCCAAGTGCTTGGGGTCATTAGCTGGTGGTTCTACTAGTCGAGGCCGCAACCGCACGACAGCTGAATCTACTTTAGGTGGCGGGGAGAAGGCTTGAGCGGGTACATCGCAGATGAATTCACACTCTGCCAAATATTGCACCCGTACCGATAAGGCACCGAATGCCCTGGAACCGGACTGGGCGTATAACCGTTCTGCGACTTCTTTTTGCACCAATAGCACGATCAAATCAAAGGCTTGGGCAGCTGGCTGAGTAATTGTACCCAGTAGCTTCTCTAGAATTGGGCCAGTGATGTTGTAAGGGATATTGGCAACAACTTTATTTTGTTTTTGGAAGGCGGGGAAGGACGCTAGCTGAGTATCTAAGTCGAGGGAGAGGAAGTCGCCTTGCAGCAGTAAGAAGTTATCGGTAGATCCAAGCTTTTTCGCTAAAAGTTCGCACAAGTCGCGGTCAATCTCAACAGCAAGCAATGACTGGACTTGAGGCAATAACTGGCGGGTAAGAATGCCAGTACCGGGGCCAATTTCTAGAAGGCGATCGCTCTGTTGCAACTTAGCGGCGGCAACGATTTTGTTCAGTGCCTTCTCGCTACGCAGCCAATGTTGTGCAAATTGTTTACGGGCTTTTGGAGTCATTGCCCAATTTTACCGAGAGGCGAGGTGCGATCGCTTAATGTCGTAGCGTTTAATAAGGCGATCGCTTTAATAGACTTCTTGCATAAATCCTGGAACGCCCCTTAATACCGAGTTGCGCTCTAACGTAGTAGATAGGAAAGACTTGGGGGACAAGGAAGAGAAAGTACTATCTACGAACGCAACTGCGTATAAATCCCCCAAAATAGGGGGACTTTGAATTCAGGTTCCCCCCAGAATTGGGGGGTTAGAGGGGCGAAAATCGCCTTAACTCGGCGCTTAAGTAGCGGATCTTGAGTGGTGAAATTTGGAGTAGTCTTGCAGACTGAGTCCATGTCGCAACCGCTCTTTAGGAGAGACTCCAGTAATGACAATTCACAGCTTACTGACTCCAGTTAGGTGTCAAATGCTAACAGACAAAGAGTTTTGCGCTTCCGCTGCGTCCTAACCTTTGTGGCGATTGCTATATCTACTGCCTCCCGTACAGCAAAGTCATTTTGAGGTTGTATTCTATGTCGAAGCTGCTGGCAACTGGTGCGGATGAAGAAACACAGCAAGTAACTGCTATCATTTCTCATGCGGTTAGACCAGGCCGTGAAACGGGTTATGAGGAATGGTTGCACGGTATTGCGACGGCTGCCCACGAATTTAGAGGACATTTAGGAGTAAGTGTGATTCGACCATGCGATCAAGCTCACCCTGAATACGTTGCAATTCTCAGATTTGATCAATACAGTAACCTCAAAACATGGATTGAATCCGATATTAGGCGAGAATGGCTTGAGCGATTGCAGCCGCTGATTGAAAAGCCTGAAGCCATTCAAACCTTAACTGGACTGGAAACCTGGTTTACTCTTCCTAACAAGTCAATGAAGGCTCCACCCCCTCGCTACAAAATGGCGCTAGTGACGTGGCTGGGAGTATTTCTCAGTATCCCTATCTCCAATCGTCTGCTGGCACCGTTACCGTCTGAGTTGCCTGTATTGCTCAAGCAACTGGTCAGCACAGGATTCAGTGTTGTCCTGCTTACCTACCTGTTCATGCCGCGCCTCACACAATTATTTCGTAAATGGCTGTATCCATCCCATAAAACGATATGAATTTGTTGCAATTGCTGCTCAGGTTTGAGAAACTGCGATTGCGCTCTCTTTGGGCTTCCGGTCAAACAACACTCGTGGCTTGAGCAATATCTTCAACAGCAGCCATAAAGATTGGAACTCTCCCGGTGTATTTTGACGCTTCCACTGTCCCGGACGGCAGAATAACATCTCCACCAGACGCCGTTGTTGAGAAAGCGTTACCTGCTCAAACATTACCCGCACCGTAGGAAACTCACCAGTAAATTTACTTTGAGTAATTTGTCCTTCTAGAGAAATCGCCTCTTCTAGAATTTCCAGCTTCATCGGCAGGGTTTCTCCCGAAGCCAGTGGAGGCAGTTCAGCCTGCGTCAAAGCGACATCAGCACCGACTTCCGAAATGCTGGTTGTCACTCCCCACAAGGTTCGTCCGTCAAAATCCAGCCGTACCAACCGCCGCAGGGTAAACCATTCATACAAATGGGGTTTGGGGACATCCAGTAAGATTAATAGAGCAATGCCAATCATGAGCAGGTTGTAAGTACTCCAAATCCAACCCAAGCCAATGCCTTTAATCTGCTGTTGAGCAATGTCCGCAGGCACTGTTGTTGCCCAAGCTCCCTTCATCATGCAGAGAGCTAAATTCTGCCATAAGCTCACGGCTGTGGCTATAAAAAAGAGAATTAGAGGCCAAGCTAATCTCCAGTTAAAATAAAAGCGATCGCTCTTCGTTCCCTTTGGCGTCACTTTGAATTCTTTCGAGAAGGGATTCAACATTACTTGAATTACTGTTACCGCCAGAGGAAAAGTCAGTACTAGCGAGTAAATATCTGACAGTATTGCTGAACGAGAACGGCAGTTCAACCAAGAAAATACTGTTAATTGTACTAGATAGTAAGGTAGGAAAAAATATAGGAGTTCTGCATAATTTGCTCGGAGAGGAATAACGCCTAAAAATGAATAGGCTAAGGGCATGATTAGAAATCCCACCCGAGATATACTAGTAAACCAATAAAGCAATCCTTCCAAGTGGGCTAATCGTTGTATAGGTCGTAGTCCCCGAATAGTGAGGGGATTAGCCTTAATAAAGAATGCCTGTAAGGTTCCTCTGGCCCATCGCAAGCGCTGGCTAGCATGAGCCGATATATTCTCAGCGGCTAAACCTGCACTTAACTTTTCATCTAGATAAACTAAGCGATAACCTTTAGCTGATAAGCGAATACCCGTAAAATAGTCTTCACTCAGGGAATCCGTGACAAAACCCCCAACAGCTTCGAGGGCGCTTCGTCTGACAACAAAAGAAGTTCCAGAACAGACGACGCTGCCAGCACCATCGCGAATCGGCTGAATTTGTCGGTAAAATACTTCTTCTTCCGGCGTGAGTACATTTTCCAAGCCTAAGTTACGGGCAACAGGGTCAATGTTATAAAAGCTTTGTGGAGTTTGAACCAGGGCAACTTGTTTATCTTGAAAAAATCCCACCGTGCGGATGAGAAAGTTTTTTGTTGGGACAAAATCGGCATCAAAGACAACGATTAAGTCACCATTGGTTTGAGAAATTGCATGATTTAAATTTCCCGCTTTAGCATGAAGATTATCAGGGCGCGTCATATACTCGCAGCCCAATTCTAATGCCAATTGCTTTATCTCTGGACGCTGTGTATCGTCAAGTAGATAAACTTTTTTATTGGCATATTCGATAGCTTGGCAGCCGATTATCGTGCGTCGTAAGATAAAAGATGCTTCGTCGTAAGTTGGAATAAATATATTAACAGATGGCTGGAATCTACCCTCTAGAACCTGAGCCGCCAAAAATTCAGCCTCACGACGGCGATTCTTCGTTTTCAGCATTAGAAATAACTGGATTGTGGTACTGGCTAGCATCAACATTTCCAGAAAAAATAACCCCAAGCTAAAGAAACCATTGAGGGGGTCGGTTACATTTAGGGTAGAAAGCGATCGCCACAGTATATAACGTATCGTCAAACCTAATAGAATTCCTACCACTAGCCCTCGTGACCAAGTTCGGGGCTGCGGAGAAATCTTTATGATTGTGATTGCAATCATAACTAATACTACTGTCGGCACAAGCAAATACTCTCCCATCAGCTTCGGCACTTCTAGCCACATGGGAGGATTTTCTTGTAGGAAATCGATTTGAGCAAAAAGCTGTGGAATTTTTCCGATCCCTGCAAACCATGCCACTACAATCACGCCAGACAAACCTACAACAGCCAGCAAAAATAGCGTTGCTAATCGGGGCTGTAGAACTCCCTTGCGATTACGGCTCTCTAAGGCTTTGTTCCCAAACTCTGAAGTTGTCATGGTTGCAAGATTTTAGTTGAGCTTACTCTAACGTAATGAGGAAGGCTATTAGATTGAATGGGTTTTCGAGCAATTCACTCCAACCGTTACAGCTTATTTGGAATTCATAGTCATTTTTGCTGGAATTAGTAAAAACAGATTATTAAACTTTCTATATTTTACAATATGTAAAGCTAATTTTTACAATATGTAAAGCTGAGATTTGCCGGAGAAATACCTGAGTAATGCCTACAAGGTTGCGTTAGCCATACGGCACCAGACGACAAAAGATTTGAAGTGAGCTAGGTTCATCAATTTAATGCTATCTTTGCATCCGCTCCCTCGATAGTGAGTCGAGCATAGTGATACTACCGCCTCTGACATCTGTGGAGCTGAATTAACACCCGCTTCTCCTAACAGGTTTGTGTATGGAAACTTCTGATGTGATTGCTTTACTCCATCCCGTGCTTGCAGTTGCTGTTGTCTTTCCTTTAATTGGTATGGTTGTTAACTTTGCATGGCAGACTAGCCAGCGACGCCTGCAAACTGCCAATGATGGCAAAAGCAAAATTCCGCCGGTCGTTGGACGCGAGCATGTTAATCTAGGCCGCTGGCTAACGGGAGGCGTAGTGGGAATTTCATTAATCGGACTCGCTTACCCGATTTTTCGACATATCTTGTCTGAAAATGTCTGGAGTAAAAACCCTTCCCAGGTAGTTTTCATCGTGCTGATGTTTGCTGCAACCATTGCCTCTCTGGTGTTGCTTTATCGAGCAAGGGAGCGACACTGGCGGGCAATTTTTGCCACCCTCACTGGCGTCGGTTTAGTCGTACTCGGCTGCCAGGATGGGGTCTTTCGGCGCACGAATGAGTGGTATTGGTCTCACTACTATATTGGGATAGCCGCCGCCTTGCTGATGGTATTCTCGTTAGCGATCGTGGAAGATATTTACAAGGATCGATCAAATCGGTGGCGCTATGTTCACATTATCTTGAACTGCTTTGCCTTGCTTCTGTTTCTTGGACAAGGTATGACTGGGACACGGGACTTATTAGAAATTCCTCTGTCGTGGCAGAAACCATTTATCTATCAGTGCGATTTTGTCAATAAGACTTGTCCTCAACCGGCACCACAAAAATAAAAGCGCCGAGTGCTGAGTTAAAGACCACCCACTAGGGGGGCGGGGCATCTACCAGGTGAAACAGTGCGTTAGCGGGGCGTAGCCCAGTTGATCGAACCTTACTCAGTACTCAGCACTGAACACTCAATACTGAGTTTTTGGAAAACTTCTGCTGCGCTGTACTAAATGCCTAGTTTCACAGCACGAACATAGGCACTGATGAAGCGACTGACAATTTTCAATATGAATAACCCAACAAATTCTTCTAGACCCCTTTAAAGCCAGCTTCCATATCCATTTCCTTTTCCTTGTTAGGATTGACTTGGGGCGCAGCCGTGATTTGGGCACTGTTGGCATATACTCCAATCTGGTTGAGGACAATGCCGCAGATAATAATACTGCCTCCAATATATTGGACCGTAGTAGGTGCTTCGCCCAAAATTAGATAGGCGGCTAAGAATCCTGCGATCGGACTAAAAGAGCTAGCCAATGAAACATCCGATGCGCCAGACCTCTTTAAACCTGTAAACCAACATAGTTGACCACCTACGACGATCACTGCACCATAAAGTAGCATCCACTGCCACAACAAAGGTGAGAAAGCATCCCTGAAGTGCTGCAAGCCATATAGCTTTAGCGCCACAACAAAGAAGACTACGGTACCTAGTGTCGTTCTGAAGATGGTGAAGATTCCTAAAGGGATATTGCGGAGCTTAACTTTACTAATAATCGTGGAAACGGCTAAGGCAACAGCCCCTCCTGCTGCCATCAGCTCACCTCTGCCTACCTGAAACCCCCCCATCGATACCATGTCTTCCCCTGGAGCCTGAAGTAATACCGTTAAGACTACGCCAGCAAACGAAACAAGTGAGCCAGCAGTCACCCAACGATTCACTCGTTCCCGTAGCAACAAGACGGATAAAGCAAGGCTCAGGGGCGGTTCGATTCGCCCAATCAAAACCACATTATTAACCCTCGTCAACTCAAGGGCCATGAACGTTAAAGCAGGAGCTAGAGCGCCGGAAAGAATTGCCACCCCGACTAACCCAAGCCAATCTGTCCAACGGAGCTGCTTTAAGGACTGAACAGTCCACTGTTGACGATAAATTAAAATCAGAGCGCCCAAGGCGCAAAGATTTCCCACAAACAGAACATTGCAAAATGAAATGGGATTCCTGCCATCAATTAAGTTTTGCACCCCAATTTCTGTTAGTTTGCGCGTGACCGAGTTAGCCGCAGCAAAGATAATGATGGCGCTCAATAGACAGGCTCGTCCTGGAATTCGACTGGTTAAAGAAGAGGTTTTAGCGACTGGTCTTGACATAAGCTGATGCAAAGCCTCCTTACCTGCTGTCTAAAGGCGAATGGGACTGTCGCTAAGAAGAAATAGGCAGCCAATCCGCGAGAATGAAACAGCACTGCTCCGATACTCAAGCCCAGATTCAGCCTTGGCTATTGGCACAGTCGATAATTTAGGGTTGCTATCTCCTCTAGTTATCCTCAACCTCCAGTAGAGCCACTGTAATAGCACCAAACGCAAAAGCTAAAACCATTGGCATTGGGCACTTTAGAAAATAGCTCAAAAGAGCAGCAATTAGGGTCACAATTACGGAGGTGATTGACCAAAATCGTTCCTCACCACTTAATCCTTTTTCGGCTTTAATCAACTTGAGAGCTTCACGAGGAAGCGGCTCAGGCATAACTCCCCCAGGAGGGAAAGCCCAGTAGTGAGAACGCTCGACATACAAATCTGTCCAGCCGTTTTCAGCGCACCATTCATTGAGCCATTCTTCACAGTAATGTTTCATCGGAATTTTTAAAAAATTGTTAAAAGTTAAATAAGCTATTTGCGTGCTTGTCAATCACGCCATCTTGTTTTGAAAAGGCTAACAGAACGATATCTGGTCTAGCCAAAAAAGATACTAAATTTTACGCTAGGAACGTCCAAGGAATACATCACTCTTAGTACTTAGTCCGCTGGGCTGTAGAACCTGGTTTGGCTCACATTTTGCACCAGCCCTTTCACTCACCAGGGATTTAAAGATACTGTTGGTCAATTAACCAGGGGTCTGACCCTCCAGCCGTAAAATTGGTGAGTAGGGGCGAAGCATTTGCTTAACCGTTTAGGTTTGTGGTCACAAATTTGAACGCAACTCGGTATGAAGAGCAGCAACGCTTGCACGATCGCACTTCAACGACAGTCAGGTTCATCTATCTAAAGTTAAGATTTTCAATTTACTAAGATTCCTGGAACACAAATTCGCTGTGTCCTGCCCCGCCTATAATTGAGGCGAACAGAGCCGATTCGAGCAGTCGTTCAGATGTTCTAGACCGAGGTTAGCTGGATTCTCTACTGCCTGAAATGACAACAACCGAACCCAACGGAGCCGAATCTTCAACTAGCTTGCAGACTACCGGTGTCGCCGTTCATGCCTCCCCTAATCTTCTGCAAGGAGTGGCACAAGCAACTAACCAATTGCTGACAACAGGCGACTTTTCAACAGCAATCAATCAAGCCTTAGCAACATTGGGGCAAGTAACCGGTGTGGATCGGGTGTATATTTTTGAGATTCATCCTCATCCAGAAACAGGTGAGCCGGCCTTGAGCCAGCGTTTTGAATGGGCAAGGGAAACGGTTAGCGCTGAAATTGACAATCCACAGTTGCAGAACCTCCCCTATGCAGCTTATGGAATGAGTCAGTATTACGAGGCTCTTTTGGCTGGACAATCTTGCAGTGGGTTAGTTCGAGAATTATCACCGCTTGAACGGCAACTGTTCGAACCACAGGGAATTGTATCGATCTTGGTTGTCCCAATACCGGTTAACGGTAAAGTTTGGGGTTTGATTGGCTTTGATGACTGCCATTGTGAACGTCGATGGTCAAATGATGAATCAGCCGTTTTGATGACAATGGCAGCAACAGTTGGCTCCTGCATCGCTCACCGACAGACAGAAAACGCTCTCCGACAGAGCCAGCTGCGACTCGAAAAAATTGCCGCCAACGTACCGGGCATGATTTTCCAGTTCCTTCAGCGTCCAGATGGTTCCCGTTCAGTTCTCTATGCCAGTTCCGGCTGCCGAGAAGTGTATGAGTTGGAACCAGAGGAAATTCAAGTAGACTTTCAGATGCTGTCCGAATTGACGCATCCAGATGACCGTAATGCTTTTGAACAGTCTGTCGCTGCTTCTGCTGCCACAGGGACAACTTGGGACTGGGAAGGTCGCATCGTAACGCCTCGGGGCCAACTTAGATGGGTTCAAGGTGCCTCTCGCTTGGAGAAACAGCTCAACGGCGATTTACTCTGGGATGGTCTGGTGGTAGACATCACCGACCGCAAGCAGGCAGAGGAGGATTTAAGGGCAAGCGAAGGGCGTTTACAGAGTTTCTTTGACGCCACCTTTGAAGCCGTTATTATTCACGAACACGGCAAAATTCTCGATGTCAATCCTGCGGCTGAGTCACTGTTTGGCTACTCAAGAGCGGAACTGATTAACCGCTCAGTACTGGAAATCAGCGCTCCCTGCTCACGAGATTTAATTCGGACAAGAGCACAATTCCCTTCGGATGAGCCATTTGAAGCGATTGGTCTCAAGAAAGATGGCACGACATTTATCGCCGAGGTTTCAGGCAAAAGGATTAGTTATCGCGGACGTCTAGCGCGGGTGGCGGGGGTTCGGGACATTACTGCTCGCCAGCAGGCGGAAAATAGCTTGCGTCAGAGTGAAGCCAGAAATCGCGCTTTGCTAAATGCCATTCCCGATTTGATTTTTCGCTTTAGCCGAGACGGTACCTATTTGGACTGTCACGCAGAAAAAGCTAGTGACCTGTTGACACCAGCCAGTGAACTGATTGGAAAAAAACTCCACGAGGTTGTACCAGCACCTGTTGCTGAGTTGTATATGCGGCACATAGAGCAAGCTCTCTCGACGGGTTTCACACAAACTCATGAGTACTCGCTGCCGATTGATGGCAACCTGCGTTACTGGGAATCCCGGCTTGTGGTCTGTGGGGAAGATGAAGTTTTGGCAATTGTGCGTGACATCACTGAGCGTAAACAGGCAGAGGAAGAGCGGCTGCTTACCACAGAGCGCGATCGCTTACTAGCACAGATCGCCCTACGGATTCGGCAATCACTTGATTTGGAGCAAATTCTCCAAACCACAGTTGCAGAAGTCCGGCAATTTCTGGAGTGCGATCGCGTCTTCATTACTCACTTCGATGACCAGTTGCAGGGTAAGGTTGGTGCCGAATCGGTGGCATCCAATTGGGGTTCAGTTTTAGGGGTATTGCGGAGTAACCCAGCCTATCTGAGGGAACTCAAAGGGCTTTTTGAATCTGGTAATGTTCGGGTAGTCAACGATACCGCTCAGGCAAAAGTCTCGCCACTGCGAGCGCAGTACTTTGCACAATATCAGGTCAAAGCTTGCTTGGCTGTGCCAATTGTGCTCAGCGACAAGAAGCTATTTGGGGTCTTGGTTGTCCACCAATGCGATCGCACTCGTCAGTGGCAACCGTTTGAAGTTGACTTGCTCCGAGCGCTCTCCACGCAAGTAGCGATCGCAATTCAGCAAGCTCAACTTTACCAACAGGTACAGGCTCTCAATACTAATTTAGAACGCCAGGTTGAAGAGCGCACCCAACAGCTCAAGCAAAAATACACGGAACTTCAAGAGCTAAACCGACTCAAAGATCTGTTTTTGTACGCCGTTTCCCACGACCTGCGGACACCTGTTCTCGGCTGGTTAATGGTGCTGAAAAACTTGCTGAATCGTCAGCCGTCATCTTCCCTAACCCCCCCTTACCAAGGGGAGGAACCGAAGACGGGGGGTCAGACAACTAACAACGGACAACTGACAATCCCAGTTTCTCGCTCGATTCTAGAGCGGATGGTTCAAGGTAGCGATCGCCAACTACTTCTGATTAACTCACTTTTAGAAGTCCATGCTACCGAAGTAACGGGGGTTGTACTTCAGCGAGAATCGGTACAACTGAGTGAGTTAGTGCAATCGTTGGTTGAAGATTTGGAGCCACTGCTAGCAAAAAATCAGGTAACACTAATCAATCAAATCTCAGCTAATTTGCCAGTGATTAGTGCTGACCCAGCGCAGATTAGGCGAGTATTTGAACACTTGCTTACCAATGCCTTCAACCATAATCCCATTGGCATCAAGCTGACGCTGAATGCCCAGGTGAAAAAGGGTATGATTCACTGTACTGTTAGTGATAATGGCGTCGGCATAAGTCAAGAACTGTGCGATCGCCTTTTCCAACTTTATTTCAAAGGTCAGGATGCCAAGGGCTTGCCTCAAGGGCATCGTCCCTACACAGGTTTGGGTTTAGGGTTGTATCTGTGCCGCCAAATCATCACAGCTCACGGCGGCGAAATTGGCGTTAAGAGTCGTCAGGGAACTGGTACAACCTTCTGGTTTACTTTACCGAGCAAGCTTGAGCTTGCAAAGGAGTGAATTGGGGATAGAGGAGTTTGTTTGCGATCGCTCCGTAACGTTAACGAGTCTGCTAGCCTCTGCTCCGCCAACCGCCGAAACGTCTCTACTCCTGACCCTGGTTGCCTCTAAAGTTGCTCGATTAGAGCCTGACGCTTAGTTTCATACTCATCTTGGGTAACTATTGACGGCAGCTTTCAATCGGTCAGTATACTGATAAATTTCATCCAACTGCGTAATTGCTACTTTCTCTTCTTGCTTTCCGTCATTACCAGAGCTGAATAGACCCAGCCTCATATTTTTAGGGTTATTGAAGTAGAAGCGACAAATAGGCTTAGTTACCTTACTATCCAATAAAACATTGAAATAGTTTTGAACATCTTTATAGCCAATACGTGTAGGTTCAATGCACCCATGCAAGATTGACTTAACGATATAGAAAGCTTCTATCTCTTCAGAAGTTGTAACAACTTTATCTGTAATGTCTGGTTCTGGTTCTGTAACCATCTCTATTGCAGGAATAGGAGTAGAAATAGGGGATGGAGTTGTGACATCTAGCAGACTTTTGACTTGTTCT
>DATNPI010000677.1:0-20804 GCA_036703325.1 Coleofasciculaceae cyanobacterium | reverse complement strand
GCTGATCTATGTTAAAAAGCTTTTCCATCAAAACTCGCTTTATAGGAAGTGCGGCTCTTTTTGCACTTGCACTCGTTACGACAAGCTGTGGTTCCCCTCAACAAACCGCGTATCCATCTCCCAACACAACTTCTGCGGCCTTGCCTTCCTCGGCAGGCGGCGAAAAACCCAAAGTCGTAGCAACCAGTAGCGTTCTTTGCGAGGTTAGTCAAAAAATTGCACAGGGCACAGTTGACCTAACTTGTGTAATTCCTGCGGGTACAGATCCTCACGTTTATCAACCCAAGCCGGACGATCGAAAAGCGATCGAACAGGCACAGCTAATTCTTTATAATGGCTACGGTTTTGAACCGGATTTAATTAAGTTAATTGAGGCAACTAAAAACTCTGCACCCAAAATAGCTGTTAATGAGATAGCTGTTCCTAAACCCCTCAAGGGTAAAGAGCATGAACATGAGCATGGGGCGCAGAAAAAAAGAGAAGAGGCAGAAGCTGATGGTGAGCATGGCGAATTCGACCCCCATGTTTGGCACAATGCCCAGAACGGTGTTCGTATCGTCGAGACGGTTCGGGACAATCTAGAAAAGTTATCCCCTAGCAATGCCGCACAATACACCACCAATGCTAAAAAAATGACCAGTGAGCTAACGCAGCTGGATAGCTGGATTAAATCGCAAATCAGTACGATTCCCGCTAAACAACGCAAATTAGTCACAACGCATGATGTCATGGGATACTACGCCGATGCTTATGGAATTTCCATTGAAGGCGCTTTGCAGGGTATCAGCACCGATGAAAAACCGACGGCTGGACGGGTGAAAGAACTGGTACAAGAGATCAAGCAGGCAGGTGTTCCCACAATTTTTGCAGAAGCGACAATTAACCCGAAGTTGATTGAGGCTGTAGCTAAGGAGGCAAATGTCAAAGTCTCACCGCGAAAACTGTTTACTGACGGACCCGGAGAAAAGGGGAGCGAGGGCGACACTTACGAGAAGATGCTGATTGCCAATACTCAGGCGATCGTGGAGGGATTAGGAGGTAAATATACAGCATTTCAACCTAAATAAAGTCGCTCTTGCTTTTCTTCGGCTAGAAGGCCCCCGTTATAATCGAGGCGGATGTCCTTCTGAAAGGGTATCCGTCCCAACAAATCAATTCTTTTTGTCTATAGCTGTGGGAAACTTTTCAGAAGAATAATCATTCTGAGAAATCATCTCTCGTCGGTTATACAACGATTTATGAAACTCAGGACTTACGTACTCGCCCCCTAACCTCCAACACCAGAGGGGAACAAGATCTAACTTCTCCTGTTTTTTGGGGAGTTGGGGGGCTAATCGGCCGATATTGCGTAACTCCTGTAACTCAAGGTCTTAACCGACGGTACTCGTAATAAGGAAACATGGTCTTGAAAGTACGCTGGCTCTTACCGAGCTTTGTGAGTGTTTTTCTGCTTTCCCATCCGGCAAAAGCAGCTAGCTTAGACTATTGGAACTTCAATTCCAATCAAAATCAGCTGGACTTGAGAACGGATGAGGGAATTCAACCTAGGGTTCAACTCATGGCTAACCCTACCCGTTTAGTGATCGATCTACCAGGTGTCATCCTGGGACGACCTAAAAGCAATCAAAGGATAGGGTCAGTTATTCAGGAGATTCGAGTGGGACAGTTTGACCCCGAAACCACTCGGATGGTGATTGAATTAGCGCCCGGTTACAAGTTAGACCCGAAAAAAGTGCAAGTTAAGGGGGAATCCCCTACTCGTTGGTTTGTCCAGTTACCAACTCCTGAGCGACTTACAGCTGATAATCCTTTTAAATCAGGAGCAATTGAGCCGATTGGTCAACCAACGGGTCAACCCGAACAGACTATTGCCGTAGCACCAGCACCTCCTGGTCAGTTTGCTGGGGTGGTTCCCTTAAATCTAGAGATGCCTGGGCTTGAGCCTCAAGTTAAAGCATTGATGGCTCGGTACAATTTCCTCCAAGCGGGAATGTTTTTCCTAGATTTGGATACAGGAAACTACTTGGATATTGGTGGCGATCGCGTTTTTCCGGCAGCAAGTACCATCAAATTGCCAATCCTAGTCGCCTTTTTTCAGGATTTAGATGCAGGAATAGTCAGCCTGGATGAAACTCTGGTTATGCGGGGTAACCTGATAACCGGAGGCTCTGGAGAAATGCAGGATCGACCTACGGGGACTAAGTTTAGCGCCAGAGAAACTGTTACCAAGATGATTACCATCAGCGACAACACCGCTACGAACATGATCATTGATCGTTTAGGTGGAATCGCAAGGCTAAATCAACGTTTCCGTAGTTGGGGTCTTCAGGACACAGTAATCCGCAATTTGCTTGGTGATTTTCAAGGAACCAATACAACCAGTTCTAAAGACATGGCGCGGGTGCTGGCACTGGTAGCCAATCAGAAGCTGCTTTCCCCATCTAGCCGAGAGCAGGTTTTAGATATCTTGCGCAATACCGTAACTAGAACCCTGCTCCCCGCCGGACTCGGTTCAGGAGCGGACATTGCTCACAAAACGGGAGATATTGGGTTTCTCATCGGGGATGCGGGACTGATCACTATGCCGAATGGCAAGCGTTATTTGGCAGGGATTTACGTCAAACGCCCTTACAACGACTCCAGGGGAAGAGATTTTATTCGTCAAGTTTCTAGGCTAGTTTACAATTACCTGGATCAGCAGACGGCAGGAACCCCTGTTATCTCTCCGAGGCGTGCGACCTCATTGGAGCGTGTAGATCGAGGGACGTTGCCGACACCCTTGTTTATCAGACCAACACGATAAGTAAGGATTGTTAATGACTAATTGCTAATTACGAACTTGCCTTCTCCTATTAGCAATTAGTCATTAGCAAAAAGCCAAAAATATAAAGGTTAGCGAAGCGATCGCTACTCCTAAGGAAGCAGTAGTTAATTGAACTTCACACAACATATCTTTGACTTCTTGGGATTATTAGATCTAATCCCAATATCAAAATAGGGAATCCCACCACAAACCAGCTGTGGAACACCCCTGTACTGAGCAGGGCATAATGGCTAGCGCTGGACATGGAAAAAGCCAAGCTAGTTAACGCAAACCGTCGATCATCAATATTTAAAGCGGTAGCTGGCAACAAGGTAGAGGCATACCAAGGCATCAGCCAGGGAGTAGCCAATACAAAGAGGAGCAAGCTTACCCATCCTATATCTAAGCCTAAATTATCTTCTGAATAACGTCGTCTCAAGGGAATTTGAATGAGAGTTACTAAATAGTAAGTGCCAAAAATGGCATACGTAAATAGTTTAAACTTTGCAATAATATCCATCTTAAACTGGCTAGTTAAGTTTGGCCAGTATCTTAAGTAGGTTGCAAGAATTCTATGGAAGGAACCCATGGTATCGGCAAGAGGACCCAGGGTATCGGAGACTCCAGGATTTAACAAACTCCACCAGGCTTCTTTGGTCGGTAATACAGTAATTGTGAGTAAGCCAACTATTGCTAAAGAACCAATTACCGCAAGAATTAAACTATACCAACGTCTCTGCTGTATTAAAAAAGCAGTCCCCAAAGGCAACCACAATATTGGTAAAGTTTTTGCCATAAAACCTAGCCATATTGTCAGCACACCGACCAGATAGTGCTTATATTTAAAACAGAATATGAGGAATAGGAATGTAGTGCAAACAAAGACATCAACATGAGCACTTCCTACTTGCTCGAAGAGAATAAGAGGATTACATAAATAGGCTAAAGTCACTATTTCTGAGTAGGGATATTTTTTCAATAGACGGAAAACAAGATAACCATTAAGTAAATGTGCAGCCAAACAAAATCCTTTAAATAAGTAAATAGCTAAAATTTTGCTGACGGGAACAAAAGCCGCGCTAATTACAAAAAAAGCTAGTGAGACAGGTCCATAAGTTGAAGTTTGATACCATCGAATAAACTCATAGAGTTCTGAAGAGAAACCTCCCGCTCTAAGAAGAAAAGGATTATAGTTATTTAATGCCATTAAGCCATATTGCAAATACAAGTAGATATCATTGCCCAGAGGATAAGAGATAAAAGCTAGTGCCAAAAAAGGGAAACATAGCTTGACAAGGTCAAAAAACTTTAAACCTTTGTAGGAATAGTTGCGTTGAGCTTGAAATAGCCACAGGACATAAAGGATATTAACAATTAAGTAAAGAATTCCGATAAAAATCTCAGTAATTTTATCAGGGAAAGTTGGATATTTTCCACTGATCCAAGTCTTGATGTTTATAAAATTGAAAATTTGGGGGAATTGGTCGAGAAAAGCTGGATAATTAGCATCTATCTCAGTTTCAAGCCCTAAAAATTTCGTGTAGCCCACGAAAAATACGGCTGCACATAAAATGAAAGAAAGTATTAGTGCAGAAATTGGCAAAAAATTCTTCTGCTTTTTCATGTTTTTTCTTTGGTAACTGATTAGCATACGTGGCTCCAAGTTAAACTGATACCTTTAGTTACTGCCTTCTAGAGTTTATTAATAATTTTTACCTTTTCTTAATCTCATTTACAAGAGAAAGAGACAACTAGTTCAAAGCAAGCGATGCATTTCCGGCGCTGGTGCGTTAACACCACTAAAAACTAAGGGTTGGCAGCTGGGTCTTGTGTTTCGTGCACGGAATTTCAATAGTTTTTTTAAGATACGCCTAAGCAAGCGGACCTGCAATCAGGAAAATCTATAAACCTTGACACAGGGCGATGCCTCGACGGCTTAATCTGAGGAATGTTCTTGAGTTGAGCGTTAACTGTTTTGATAAGTGCTGTTTTTGTCAATTTCATTAAGCTGGTCGATGCATTTAGCTCTAACTCCGCTGAATAAAGGCAAAGGCAGGTTAGCTCAAATAACCATAGCAATCAGGCTTTTCTATTAGAGATTCAGCTAAAGCATTTAAGGTATAAGGTAACAACAACTAATAAAGCACCTCCGAGTGCGCTCTCAATAGTAATACAGAGGGCAGCAAAGCGCATTAATCGGTGTTCTGCCGCAGGAGCATGACTCAAGCCAATGGGCAAACCAAGCACTAGAGTCCGTTGCAGTTGACCAATATCGATCGCTTCAATTATGGATAGAAGCACTTAGGGAGTGTACCCGACAAGCCGAATGCAGCCATTGTTCAATTGTTGCCATTGGTCTTGCTGTTGGTAATGAGACCAAAAGCTAGCTTCTGCATCAGCAGCACTCGTGATAGGAGGGTCAGCAATCAAAGTTTCAACTGAACACTTTAGATGAGCCAAGCGAGTATGGTCGATCGCTCCAATGACAGTCGGAACGTTACCAATATCTACAAAGGGCACCAAACTTACATCTCCACAGGCTAACACCAGTTTCGAGAGCAAGTCCACTTCAAATTCTGAGCGGTCAGATAAATCTGCCAATAACCCTTGTAATACCAAATCCGTTTCAATCACCCCCTGATCCCTAAAGAGGGGGAGAGGGTGAGAGATTTCCCACTGAAACAAAAAAGGGGTGTATAAGGCGGATTGGGTATGATGCTAGATCCAAAAAAGAATATAGATAGGAGGCTAGGGGTAGATTTCTCCCACTCTACCCCTCTGGCGCACCCTGGAAAAGGAAAGAAGAATTTGTCCAGAGAAAGCACTTCTTTTAGGCACTAGACCCGGAATTAAGCCGGCAGCTCATTTCCCGGAATAATCGTTGTCAAGAACATATATTGCTTATTGAGCTGGTAACGCTTGTCCTGCTTGATCAACTGCATGAACTCTCTGTGACCTTGCCGGGTGCGTCCTACGAGACAGCCAGCACTGGCAAAGCTAATGTTATTGCGTGGCATATCGTATCCCCAGTGCTGGTTAATGTCGAACAGACCAGTATCAAGCTTGTCACCCGTCCGGATCATGTCTTGGTTAAAGTCCCTATGTACTGTAATTGGGCCATCCTGAACGAGGGCTTCATGTGGTTCTGCTCCCCCACCGTAATGGATACCGACTCGCCAAGCCTTGTATTGTCCAAATTTAATCCGGGCAGCTCCCTTTGTGTTCACTGGGTTGTAAGTGTAGTAATAACCGGGTTCTGTTGTCCCATCCCAGTTACCGATAATCTTCGGCTTCCCTTCCAGAATCTGGATTACCATGCGGCGATCATTGAAGTAATTGGGCTGATCTGAGTTAACTGAGCCCTCTGCTTCTATGCCCTCAACATAGACAATATTGTACTGTTGGCTGCCTATAGCAATCTCGTAGTTCTTTGCCTTCATGTACTTGATGATACGGCTAGCAAAATCTTTGCCCAAGTTGAGTTCAGGTTCAGGCAAGTCACTTGGCTTTGTCTCAATCAAGGCTTCAGCTGTCTCCGGACCTAAGAATCCTTGTTCTTTGCACTTCATGAGTTCTTGAAACTTTTTGAGTGCGGCTGAGGAGATGGGACCAAACTTACCGTCTGCCGGAGGATCGAGGAGTTCGAGCCAAATTAGGACTTGTTGAATGTGTGTGGCTAGTTGCTTATCAGCCCCTATGGCTTCAAAGGTGTATTCCCGTTTTGCCTTATAGAAGTCGTATAGATTCATTGCTTTTAGTTAAATCCAAAGATAGTAGACAGAACTACTTTGGTTATTTTGGCATGGCTGACCTCACTAATACCTTATCAACGCGATTGCCATCCATGTCCATGACTTCAAACCGCATTCCTCGCCATTCAAAATAATCGGCGGCAGTTGGGATACGCCCTAGATTCGTAATCATGAAGCCACCCATTGTGTGATAGTTTCCCCGTTGCTCTCTTGTCAACTCTTCAAGGTCAAACCGTTCAAAAAACTCTTCCACTGGGAACATTCCATCCACCAACCACGACCCATCTTCACGCTGCACTACTTGTGGATCGTCGAGCTGCTCAAGGGAGGGGAGTTCTCCAACAATTTCTTCGAAAATGTCGTTGAGTGTAACCAATCCCTGAATCACACCATATTCATCGACGACGATCGCGATATGATTGCTCGATTGCTTGAACAATTCCAAGACTTTCAACGCTGGCATATTTTCTGGTACATATAACGGGCGTTGTAAGGTTGCCGCTAGGTCAAGCGGCTGACTGGACAGACAACGACCTAGCAAATTATTGACTTTGATGACGCCAAGCATATTGTCGAGCTCACCTTGGCAGACCGGAAATTGAGAATGGGCGCTATCAATAATAACTTGCCGATTAGTTTCAGCTGAGTCGTCTAGGTCAAGCCAGACAATCTCGGGTCTTGGTGTCATCAAAGCCCCAACTCGTCGATCGCCTAAGCGAAACACCCGCTCTACCATGTCTTGTTCGGCTTCCTCAAACGTTCCCGCTGCTGTGCCTTGTTCGATCAAGATTTTGATTTCTTCTTCGGTCACTTGTGGCTCATTACTGTCTCTAATGCCCAACAGCCGCAGCACTGTTTCCGTCGAAGCGCTTAAGAGATAAACGGCTGGAGAAGCGATCGCTGCGACCATTCGCATCGGGATGGCAACTGCCATAGCAATCCGTTCTGGGCTATTTAATGCCAAACGTTTGGGAACCAGTTCACCAATAATTAACGACAGATAAGTAATTATCAAAACGACAATGCCAAAACTTAAAGCTTGACTATAAGGTGCCAGCAGTGGGATACGGTTTAAAGCTTTTGCCACTGTCGCACCCAAGGTCGAACCTCCGAAGGCACCGGCTATGATGCCAATGAGCGTAATGCCAATCTGAACCGTTGACAGAAAGCGATTGGGGGCATCTGCCAATTCTAAAGCGGCGCGGGCTTTGACATCTCCCTGGTCAGCCATCTGTTGCAGGCGTACCTTCCGTGCTGAAACAATCGCCATCTCGGACATGGCAAACATACCGTTGGCGAGAATTAGTAGGAGGATGATTAGAATTTCGATCATTGAGGATATGCCTAAAAGCGCCTAGATTTCCGTGAATTTTCTCAAAAAGTTGAGACACAAGACCATCCCTTGAGCGATCTAAATCATCTTTTGATTGAACAACGCTGAAAAAACTGGAAGGCTTGGCTCAGACGTACATTGTCTACAATAAATGAGTTGAAATAGTGCGAGTAAGGCATTTAGGCAAGCGATGCTATTGGAAGAATCTGTTGAAATAAAGAGTGACAACAAACCGTCATGAGCAGTCAATCCAGTTGGCTAATCGCTGGCAAGTTGCTAGCCGTCATTATACTGGTGCTAGCTAACGGCTTCTTTGTAGCAGCGGAATTTGCCTTAGTTGCTTTGCGCCGTAGCCGAGTAGAGCAGCTTGTTGCTGAAGGTTACCCCCGTGCAACGACTCTACAACGTGCAGTGAACAACTTGGACTCTTACCTTGCAGCTACTCAACTTGGCGTGACCATGTCATCCCTGGCTCTGGGGTGGATTGGAGAACCCGCACTTGCTGTACTCGTTGAGCCAGTTTTCCACCTGCTCCCTGAATCCTTAGCGCTAATCAGTTCCCATACCCTATCCGTGATTGTTGCTTTCACAATTATCACGGCTCTCCACATTGTCCTAGGAGAATTAGCTCCTAAGAGTTTGGCACTCCAGCGAACAGAAGGAACCGCCTTTGCTGTTGTCAATTTGTTAGAACTTTATCTGGCTGTATTTCGTCCAGCTGTTCAGATTTTAAACAACTTAGGAAATCTCGTCCTAAAAATCTTAGGCTTGAAACCAGGGAGTGGTGAGGAATTGCTTCATTCCACTGAAGAACTCATCCTCTTAGTTGCAGCTAGCCATGAAGCTGGACTCTTGGGGGAAGCCGAACAAGATGTGGTAGAGCGGGTGTTCAGCCTCGGTGACCGACGAGTTAGTGCGTTTATGACGCCACGTACCGAAATGGTCTGGCTTGACATTAATGACTCGCTTGAAAAAATCCGCCGCCAGGTCATCGGGAGTGTCCATTCTTTCTTCCCAGTCGGTGAGGATAGCGTTGATAACTTATTGGGTGTAGTGCAAGCCAAAGAATTTTTAGCCCATAATCCAACTCAACCCGTTGAGCTGCAAGCTTTATTGCAGCAACCGTTGTATGTGCCGGAAAGCATGAGGGCTTTTAAAATTCTGGAGTTGTTCAAGAAATCTGGCACTCACATTGCCTTAGTTGTGGATGAATATGGCGTGGCTCAGGGATTGGTTACGCTCAATGACATTCTAGAAGCGATCGTGGGTGACATCCCATCCAGTGAAGAGCTAGCTGACCCTGAGATCGTGCAACGTGAGGATGGATCTTGGTTGTTAGATGGAATGTTGCCGATTGACGAGTTTAAAGAAATTTTTCACTTGCGAAAATTGTCGCCAGGGGAAGGAATCAACTACCAAACCTTAGGGGGATTTGTCGTGAGTCAGCTCAGTCATATCCCCTTTGCTGCCGAGCATTTTGAGTGGGGTGGACTGCGCTTTGAAGTGATTGATATGGATGGTAACCGAGTTGATAAAGTACTAGTTGTGCCTATACCAACAGATTCAAACCATTCGAGGAAAAGCACTTAACAGCGTCCATCAATGATATTGACTCAAAAACGATTGCCATAAGGCACCGATCCTTTGGGGCGATCGCACCTAGCCAGCACTACCTCCCCGCCCGTCAAAATCCAGCAGACTTATTATTACTAGAGCCGCTAGATTCCCATTTCATCTTGGCAAATTCTGAGAATTACCAGAGCTGACCTTACCGCTGCCGAATCAGAGTGTCATCCCATTCTTTTTTGCAAAAGCTTTTTCGCCTTCAGTACTTCTGAGTCAGTTGGGTAATAGTGCTGATAGTGATAGTAGGAGCTAGTCGTGTAGCCTTTAACACCGTTGGCAACAACACCTAAGACAGTGGCACTAGAAACTTTCATGCCATCCAACGCTTGCATCAGCAGTGAGCGATCAGTTCGACCCAATCCTGCTACCATGACAACACCGTCTGTGTGAGCTGCCAAGAGTCTGCCATCTGCCAGCCCTAGTACTGGAGGGGTATCATAAATAACCAGGTCAAAAACAGCGTGAAATTGCTCCATCAAATACTGCATCTTCTTCGAGGAGAGGAGCCGAGTCGGGTCAGGTGGCAGCTGACCGGCGGTTAACACATAAAGGTGATCCCACATCGGCAATCGCTGGATCGCCTGTTTAGCCGTGAGTTCGGTGGCAATGACATTACTTAACCCAACAGGGTTGTCTAAACCTAAAACACTATGCACCTGAGGACGCCGCAGGTCAGCATCTACTAGCAGTACCCGCTGACCCATTGCGGCTGCGGCTTGAGCTAAGTGGACGGCAATGGTAGACTTGCCATCTCCTGGTGTTGCCGAGCTAATCACAATCGAGTGGATTGGCGTGTCGCTCCCTAGAAAGCGGATATTAGTATGCAGAGAGCGGAAAGCTTCTAAAAAAGGAGAAGCTTTGTACCATTGTGGCTTGTGGCGATTTTTCGGGTTGGGCGTTGATTCTTCTTCAGAAGGTATCGTCTCTGCCAGAGTTGCCACTGGCGTAATCTGTTTGAGCTGTTTGTGGTAAGGGATAATGCCGAGAAGTGGTAGTTTTGTACGGTCTTTTAGCTCATCGGGGGAGTGGAAAACATTATCTAAGCGCTCTACCAATAAGGCAGCTCCCATACCCAATAACAGACCTGCGATCGCTCCTAAAATGAAGTTCCGCTGGGTGTTAGGTGAAACTGGATCTTCAGGCTTTGTGGGTTTCAAAATAATCTGCCAGGGAAGTGCCTTCTGAGCCGCTTCTATTTCCAGACTTTCCCGAACCCCCAGAAAGCGGTTTAAGCTTTCTGTTGCCACATTGAGTTCCCGCTGAAAATCGGTGTACTGACGAGCAATCACCGGCAGCTGTTTCACTTCTTGGTTGATGCCTCGTTCTGCCTGAGCGATCGCGTTTTGTCGTACTTGCAAAACTTGTTGCTGATTAGCCGCCTCCACCAGTTGCTTTGTCAGTTCCAAGCGTATTGCACTCGGTGAATCATTACTAATACCAGCGTCTCCTACAGACTTCCCTAGCACCTTTTGGGATTCTTGCTGTAGCAGGGGCAATATATTGCGTTGCTGGTTACGTAGTGCCACGATTGTGGGACTATCTTCTGTAAAGCGTGCTGATTCCTTGGCAATCTTGGCTTCAACTTCAGAGAGCTGGTTGAGTAACTGTTGGTAGCGAGGGGCTTCAGAGAGATTAGCTGTAGCGATCGCTTGTTCTGGTGTCAACTCCAGCTGGTTCGAGAGTGCTGCAAACAGGGAGCTGGATTCTCTGAGTTTTACCTGAGTATCCAATTGCTGTTGCTCAATTGCGCTAACACGCGTTGACAGCTGTTGCCCTTGACTTTCCGGATCGAGGAGGTTGTTTTGCTGCCGGAATGCTTGCAGCTGCCCCTGGAGTTTGTCTACGCGATCGCGCAGTATAGGCAACTGACCTTCCACGAACTGAATTCCCTTTTTCAGGTTAACTTGTCGCTCTTGGAGCGAGTACCGGAGATAACCTCTGGCAACCTGGTGTAGGACAAACCTAACTTTTTCTGGGTCTGTATCCCGGTAGCGAACTTCTAAAATCTTTGTTTTTTCCAGTTGACCAATCTTGAGCTGGGCCTCACTGATCAGAGAGTCATAGCTGACGTCTTTGTAACGCTTTCCAATCTCCTCTAGGATGGGAGCCATCAAATTAGGGCTGCGTAGCACCTGAATTTGCGTGTCGTAATCCAGAGAGGAACTGGAAACCTCGTTGCCATTGCGCACTTGGGTCAGTTTGTTGAGATTTCCTTCCTCTGTGACAGGCTCCACGAGCAGCTGAAACTTGCCTTCATACTTTGGCGTTTGCTTCAAAGCCGCAAAACCGATGGCAGATGTCACAGCGATCGCCACACCAGCAATTACTAGCATACGGCGACGAACCACCGTCAACAGCTGTCGAAGATTCAGTTCATCTTGCGCCTTGTCCGGAAGTTGATTCTGGGAGATGAGCGGCAGTAACTGCAAACGCTTACCATTCCCGTTAGATGGTAACTGTTCTTCAATATTGCCCATCTCCATAGCGCCCCCTTGTCTTATTGGTTTGATTGAGAGCTGTCAAAAAAATTTACTCGCTTGTCTAATTTTGGATCAAGCATGTATAGGATAGTACACAGAAAATTGGAAGTTTGGAAAGTCGTACCAACAGAAATCCAGAATTTCACCCCATTTCCCAAATAGAAGGTACGGCGTGACCGGGGAGTTTTATAGCCTAAGCCGTAGTTCGGCTCAGGCTATGCCCGTTTTCTAGAGGGGTTCAGTACAGGGGATCGCTTTACAGCAACAGTCCTTTGAACCCCAAAGACAAACTGGCAACTCTCTAATTGCCTCCCAAAACTCTAAATATGCTAAGGATATTGACAAAGCTTCCAACGGGATTAAGGACGTTGCCCAGAGCATCCCCAATGCTGGCAAGCCCGTTGCGCCTGACCACGATCACGTCGTTATTACGTAGGATGGGATTCCCTTGCTCACTAATTCCCTGCTCAAAATCCACCTCAAGGTCCCGTTTGGAAACGGTGCCATTGGGATTTAGGCGAATCAGATCGACTGAACGCTTACGGGCGCGGGGGTTAAATCCACCCGCTGCCTGTATGGCTTGATTCAAAGGAGTGTTAGGTGGCACTGGGATAGCCCCTGCTCTGACAACTTCCCCAATGACATTCACGACAATAGTATTGGGAGCAAAGCTAGCTGCGCCTAAGTCTCTCGCCTCAGATGGGTCAAGAGCCGTTGCCGTGGGAATCGTAATGGTGTCTCCCTCTTGCAAGAGGAGATCTTGAGTCAGGTCGCCTTCACGCAACAGACTCCACAGATTTACACTAAGTACTCTTGGTTGGCCTGAGCGGGGGACACGCCGGACGGTGATTGTTCGAACATCAGCGAGGGCTGTAATGCCCCCAGCCACTTGAATTGCCTTTGTTACCGTTGGAGGACCTGCTTCGGCTGCCCCACCAGCGGTTGCGCCCGTAGCACCGCCCGTGACTGCGCCCGTAGCACCGCCTGTTCCGACTCCTCCCCCCGTCACTGCATAAGTTCCGGGGCGGGCAACTTCCCCTATTATGGCAACATTAATCGGTCTAATGTCTTTTGAGGCGAAGCTGGCATCCGCCAGTTGGCGACTCTCAGCTCGGTTATCCGCAGTCACAGTGGGGATAAAAACTGAGTCTCCATCTCTCAAAATAGCGTCTTGGGCGAGGTCGCCATCCTGTAGTAATCTCCTGAGGTTGACGGTGAAGGTTTGCTGGCTTGTCCCAGAGATTCGCCGCGTGATTTGCACGTCGCCAACCGCTGCCGATTGAGTAATGCCACCTGCCAGCGTAATTGCCTGCGTCACGGTAGGAAATTGGCTGGCTGCACCACCACCAGCGGCACCGCCACCACCGCCACCTGGAGCAACAGTGTAAGTTCCGGGCCGATTGACTTCTCCTGCCACGGCGATGTTGACTGGGCGGGGGGCGAGTAGACTCAGCGTCACTAAGGGGCGTCTCACGAAGCGAGCGTATCGGGATGAAATCGCCTCAGTCGCTTGTTGGAGCGTCAATCCCCGGACGGGTACGCTGCCAATTACGGGCAAGTTGAGGGTGCCATCGATCAAAACCGTGTACTCGCCGCTGTATTCTGGGACATCAAAGACATCCACTTTAACGCGATCATTCGATCCGAGCGTATAAGCCGTTTCTGGCGGCAAAGTGTTGAACCGTGTTTGGGCAACGGTGAAAGTTGGGGGTGCTTGCGCCTGGGTAGGAGCGGGTACAGCAACAGCAAAAAACGTAAGCAGGGTCAAACCTGAAACCGATCGCTTCAGGGGTCTTCTGAAACCGTTACCAGTCATACCCATTGGACAAAAAATCTCAAAACCTCTTTTTGTTCTCACTTGAACTAGTATCCATTAAGAAATGTTCACTCTCTCTACACAAAGTCACTCTAATTTAGGAGAAAGTTCCGTAGGAATTAGTGATGATATAAAATTCCCTAAACTCGTGTACCTTATGAGGTATCAACTCAACTTCGGAAGAGTAGGAAAGGTGATGAGGACAGCCAGATGCACGGGTCATTTCTATCAAGCCAGCCAAAATATTCGCCACTGGGGCTATATCTTAATTGGCTCTATCCTAAGCAGTACTATGCTATCCGCTACGGCGGGTGTTGCCAATCCCGTGGCAACGAAACCAGTTCAAACCACAGCCAATGCCAATGGCGGTTCATTGGGTCAATCTCTCCTGAATAATATGCTGGGAGCCGACGCCCTTCGTCCCCAAAACCCTACCACGAGTGTTAGGACGGCTGGTCAAAAAGCTTCAGCGACGGGTGTGAGGCAACCCTCAACGCCCACAACCCGACAGCTGGCTCAAGCTAAAACCTTTCCTGATATTCAGGGAAACTGGGCACAGAGTTTTATTGAAGCCCTGGCAGCACGGAGTGTAATTAAGGGTTTTCCCGATGGCACATTCCGACCTGAGGAGCCAGTGACACGCGCTCAGTTTGCCGCGATGATTCGTCAGGCTTTCCCGAGAGAACCCAAGCGTGCAGGAACTCAGTTTGTCGATGTACCAGCCAGTTACTGGGGTCTTGAGGCGATTCAGAGCGCTTATCGCACGGGATTTCTAGAAGGATACCCAAATAATATTTTCATTCCTGAGCAAAATATTCCTCGTGTCCAGGTCTTGGTATCTTTAGTTACTGGTCTTGAGCTGCCTCCACCGGCTCAAGTAGCCACAGTTTTAAATACGAACTTTCAAGACGCCACACAAATTCCTGAGTTTGCCCGCAATCAGGTGGCGGCGGCAACTGTCAATCAGCTAGTTGTCAATTATCCAAATCTTGCCTTATTAAATCCCAATCAGGTCGCGACTCGCGCTGACGTGGCGGCGTTCATCTACCAGGCTTTAGTCAAACAGGGCACTCTCCCGCCGCTGAGTGGTACGGATGTTGCTGCCCAGTACATCGTTGGCTATAAACCACCGATCGCGCAACCACCCCAACCGTCTCCCGATCAAGTGGCAGCGCTCAGACAACAGTATCGACTGCCGGAACCACCAGTGAAGGAAATACTCAGGCGACTTTTTGGCGGTGGCTCAAGTATTAGTACACCAACCGCGTTTGGCGCTCAAAGTGGAGACATATTCGCTGGAGGAACCTATCAAGAAAGAGCCCGCTTTACGGATAAAGACGATGGCGCAGTTGCGCTGGGTTTTGGTCTGGGCGATGCTGAACGACTTGTTGCTCTAGAGACGACGGCTACGTCTTATTCCACCTTCCGGCAAGGTTTTTTTGATAATGGAGGTGTTAGCTTCAAGCTTCACCGCAGGGTTGCCAGTGACTTTGCTGTTGCATTTGGTGTAGAAAATGCAATTAACTGGGGCAATACCGATTCTGGAAGAAGTTTTTACGGCGTTGCTAGTAAAGTCTTTCGCCTCCGTGAGCGCTCATCGGAACCTTTAAGCCGAGTTACTGCCTCTGTAGGTGTCGGCAGCGGTCGTTTTCGATCAGAAAGTGCCATTAACCGGGAAGACGGAGATCCCAATGTATTTGGTAGTGTTGGCGTTCAAGTGGCTGAACCTGTTAGCTTGATTGCTGAGTGGACGGGTCAAGATTTGAACTTGGGTGCCTCGATTACTCCAATCCCTGGTTTTCCCTTGGTCATTACTCCAGCGGCGGCCGACGTTACCGGTAATGCTGGTGACGGAGTTCGGTTTATCCTGGGTGTTGGTGTGGGTATGTCGTTCTAAGTCATCAATCATGAAGGAAAGTTATGAAGATTAAGCACCTTCCTATACATTTGGGACTGGCTGTAGGTCTAGCAATTTTTGGTGTTGTTTTTAAAACACCACAAGCACAAGCTCAGTCCGGTAACTTCTCAGATATTACTGGTACTATCGTCACAACCAGTGATATGGTGGGTGGCTTCTCCCCCGGAGGCGATCGCAGGATAATCATCGCCTTTAGAACCTCAGCCATTGGGAACGCTGTCAATCAGGCAGCAGTTTCAATCAACCAGCAGTTGGCTGCAAGAAATTTGCCCGTACCGGTTGTCGCCACTGGTACACCTAGCGCGATTCCAGAATCAATCCAGCAAAACTGTGAATGTGTCCTGACAGGCACCGGTGATGTTGGTGCTTGCGCTACGCAGCTTGAGAACGACCTGATTAACGCTGGAGTAAATCCGATTTTTGCGCGAAACCTAGTGTCTAGCTTTCAAGGGCTGACTGCTGGTGGCTCAGTTAATCCAGAGCGGTTGTTAGCGGCGGTTCGAGCTTATAATGCCTTGATTGAGAGCAATAGTACTGTAGCGGCTTTTAGTGCCGAATCATTACGGGCGTCTCAATCGGTGTTGGCTATATTACTGAATGCTGCTTTGGGTCGCTAGCGCTCTGCTGATTAGCTCAGTTTACTGACTAAAAAGGGGCTAGGAGCTAGGGAATTAGCATGGGTGCATCCCTGATGTTGCAAAAATATAGGGTTGTACGTTGGCGCTCTCTGATGATCTCTTCGAGAAACGAGCGTCAACGTTAGCCTTGTATGCGCTTTCTAGTCATCTCGTGGCTTTTGTATCAGGCAGGACTTACACAAAATTTATCTATTAGCCCATAGTCGTAGGGTAAGGTGCGTTGCAGATCACCCTACCTGTAAAGTTGCTGCGTAAGTCCTGTCAGGTAAGAATTTATCTGCTGGAGTGAACTCAATGTACTTTTTGAGCAAACTCGGAACAGTCAACAGGATATTACAGTCAGGTATCTGTAGTTCTAAGTAGAGGAAGGTAACTAATCGTAAGATGGGCAATGCCCACGAGAAACCCTGTAGCCCTGACAAAATTTGTTTCTAGGCAATACCCACCCTACAAGTATGTTTAGTTTATTTAAGCGCACCTACTAGATAGTAAACGGGCTAAAATTTGACTTTTACAAGCCTATAAGCTTTGTTATTGATTTTTTGAGTATTTTTATTAGTTGTTGAATTCGAGATATACAAATTAGTAATTATGTTTTTTAAAGTCAGCCAAAGACTGTAATTTTTACTTATTAAGTATTAAAATAATTTGTATTTTTCTGTATAAAAATCACTTAAAATTTATAAAATTTATTTCCATTTTTGCCTGATTCTCCACTTTTGCGTCGAAAGTGTTATTTGGAGACAATTGAATTGAGATGCCAAATGAGAACCATCAACTAAGCGATTAAGGGTAGCATCTCAAGGTTGCAAAAAAATCTGGAAAATGAATCCGGATAGATAAATTCAGTTGTTAGGGATTGGTGTAGTACACCAAAAGTGAGATGCTCCCAAATTAGGAGCGATCGCTAATTTTTTACTGATCTTAACTGGGGCTATTCTGAACAGTTACAGTGCTTGAACTCTTTCACAAGTGCTGAAAAGTTTCTGTTAACCGAATAGAGCTTGATTTCTGCTGCCATCTATTTGAATTTGAGCTGGTACACCCCTGCTATGTCTTTAGTTCCTCTTGAAGAGTACGGCTTTGTACAGATTACACAAACATCAAAATGCTATTAGCGACACTTGCAGCTCAAAGTTTGAATCATCAAGCGTTAACCACGCCTCCTGTAGACATCGTCGATTCAGCTCATACTAAAGAAGCAGGCGATCATGTTGTTTCCGACCGGGCGGAAAAACAAGGAGCAATTGAACGTGGGCCTAATGCGATCGCCTCACCCGAATCTCTGGTAACACAAGAATTTTCGCCAGAAGCTTCGCCCTCTTCAAAGTTGCCAAACACTCAACCTGTTGAGGATACTCAAAAAGTCGTTGAGCCAAGCAGAGAGAGTCCCGCTCCTCAAGCGACTAATACTGCTATTGCGTCTCCAGAAATTGCGCCTAAAGCAACCAGCATTAGCATTGCACCTCCAGAAATTGCGCCTCCAGAAACCAGGGGAACAGTAGCGCGAACCTCAACCCAAAATGATGCTTCAATGCCGATGGGGTCTTCAGCAGCACCTCAAGTAGCTCCAGCAAAAACCCTTGCAGAGTTACAGCGCCAGAGTGAGCAGCAGTTACAGGAAGTTCCAACTCCCAATCAAAGTGCGAAGCTCCTCGCCAGCCGCAACAGTCCTACCTCCGAGGGGACAGTAAGTCCTCAGCAGACTCCTGCCGTTGTGGCACAAGGTGTACTGCCCTCAACAGAACCTTGTCTAGAAGTTGAAGGTTTACAGACTCAGCTGCGTGATTTGGAGAAACTACAGAATTCGGGAGAATTCCAAGCATCACCAGCTCTAAGCATTGCCATTCCAACTGGTTTTGGTGCGGATAACAATACTGGTTTTATCAGCGCTACTTATCAACAACGAACCCGATACGGCAACGTGAGTGATGGTGGCGTGGGTATTGGGGTCGGTTTAGGGGATGCGCGTAAAGCCGTTGGTGTCGAGCTATCTTACACGGCGGCTAGCTTCGGTGGCAGTCGAGACTTTGGCGCTGGTGGATTGAACGTTAAAGTGCACCGTCAGTTGGCCGATGATCTTTCAGTAGCCGCTGGCTGGAATGGCTTGTTAAACGTCGGCGGTCGTAATGACTTTGAAAACTCCATCTATGGAAGTGTTACCAAAGTTCTCCGAACCCGAGAGGACATCAACACGCCTTTTAGTCGAGTAGCAGTTACTGCTGGGGTCGGGAGTGGACAGTTCCGGTCTGAGAGTGCTGTTGTCGATGGTTCTGGTGGTGTCAATGTTTTTGGCAACGTCGCTGTCCGTGTCGCTCAACCAGTCAGTGTAATCGCCGAGTGGAGTGGACAAGACTTGGGAGTGGGGCTTTCCGTCGCACCCTTTAAAAACATCCCTCTGGTGATTACTCCTGCTGTGCGCGATCTTGTCGGTGCAGGAGATGGTCCTCGATTTGTTTTAGGCACCGGTTTGGCATTCAAGTTTTAAGTACTAAGTCTAGGAGAGAACATCATGGATACAAAGAAATGGATCGCTTGGGTTATTGGCACATCATTAGTCAGCAGCGGGTTGCTCACACTTCCCGCTAACGCTCAACCTCCTAATCAATCGGACATTACGGGAACTAACATCTGGAACAATACAGCGCCCATCTTTGAGAGCGAGGGCAAGCTCAAGCCGGAGATTCTCAATAATGCCCGACGGCTTTCCCAAGAATTAGACAATGCTTCTGATAGCTGCTGTAATGCCCCTCCACCAGCCGGGCCACGTCGGTTTGCCAGAGGTCCAGCCGATCCCAATGAGGTTTGTATTAGCCCAGGTTGTGAGCAGCTGAATAGCGTGGTGAGCGAAACCAAGGAGTTTTTAAATGAGGTGAACCGTTCTCAGGCAGAACAGGGAAAAGTAAGTAGAAACCGTGCTTGGTAAATTTCCACTCACGACTTGAGCATGATTTGCCGAGAAGCCGCCTAATACCAATTCGCTTTTAGTGGAGGGTAGGAAAGGCAGGGGAAGTAGGGGAAGCAGAAGGAGCGTTCGTGGCAAAAATTTGGTGAATTGGTATAACTCCTCAACTGTGGTGGGAACCAGGCTTTTCTCCCCAAAGTTGAGGGGTTGGGGGCCAATGCGTAAGTCCTACCATCTCATCAATCAACAGATTCCAACAACCGTAAGAGAACTATGATGCAAAGAAAAAGTAGGAGTAATTGGACGGGATTGCGGATTCTCAAGGGAGCGATTCATTTGAGTGCGATCGCTTCACTTTACGCGGGAGGGTTTTTGGGCATCTTATCAAGACCCGCTCAAGCCGCAGACCAATTTGACCTTAACGGCATCCAGTTTGATGTCGATACCATTATCGAGTTTGAATTTGTACAATCGCACGGCGCTTACCAGTCAGCTTTTGGTGTCATTGATTTAGATACTGGTGAAAAGACGCCTTTGATTGCTGAAGTTAAGCCCTCTGACAACTTCCAAGATGTCACTCGCCCGTCCCAAGATAGGGGCACAAGTGGAGTGTTAGATCCAAGAGACTTTATAGGTAGACCGGGTAATGCTGTACCCCAGCCATTAGCAGAGTTTGAATTCAAGGCAAATAGGCGATATGCCTTCTACCTGGAATCTACCTACAATGGCAGACCGGCCGGTATTGTCTACTCTACTACTGCTCTCAACCGTGGCGGCAATCAACAAGCGAAGTTCGAAGGAAACTTCTTGGGTTTGGCTAATGGCGGTACGATTAATCTCTGGGATGATACTGGCTCTGTGTTAGTTGAACCGGATAAACAAGACAGTGACTTCAACGATTTCGTTGTCCGCGCTGGTGGTCATTTGGCTTGTCCCTATGCGAACAATAATCGCGGTAAGAAACAATTTGAGGGAGGTATCTACAAGTCAAGCACAGGCCTCAAGTGTAGTGGTAAATGACTTAAAAAAGTCTGAAGGATGAAGGATGAAGTACGGGCGGGTGCGAGCGACTTAACCCAGGATGGTGCAAGAACTCGTATGGGGGTGTTTCATCCTTCATCCTTCAACCTTTAACTGAATCCCTATCAGGGATTGAAACGAAATAGCGCATAGCCAACAGACTGAGATAAACGCTCTAAATCACACTGGAATGGCTCTCAGGGATTGAAACGCCTTAGACAATGCGATCGCATCTTACTGAGATGCTGATGCTGACTCCAAATTCCACTGAATCCCTATCAGGGATTGAAACGAGAGGGCTATGATGTAGAACTGAATAAGCCTAAGTTGGGTCAACTTGGTTATCTTACATCTTGCACCTGTCGCAATAACCCACCAGGGGTTTAAACCCCTGGCTCATACCTAAAGTCGTCTAAAGACGACTGAATAAGAGTTTTAGTCCACTTAAGTGGACTTGAGCTATTAGCCCGGAGTTTAAACTCCGGGCGGATTATGAGGCTAATTGAGAATGGT